>JBKJMP010000589.1:0-11285 GCA_046596395.1 Gemmatimonadaceae bacterium | reverse complement strand
GCATGGCTCGCCGAGAGGAAGACGGCAATGAGGGCGGCCACTACTATACATAGGATGCGGCGGGACACGGAGCGTGCGGGATTGGAGTGATCGTGCTGTACCGGCATCGACACCCGGTTGGACACCCGTTATGTGCAAAGGGTGCCCATTCATATAGTCCGGGGTGAGCCCGCCTGTTTGAGGCGGTGTTGCCTCAGCTTAGATTGACGATATGCGGCGCCCAATGTTTCTCGCTGTGCTCGCGCTCGCTGGGTGTGGCGCGACGCCGATGGTAATTCAGTCGGGCTGGCCGACAGCGTCGGCGCCTGCTGCAGCACCTGTGGAGGACGCGGCGTCAGCCGCGCTTGCATCAGACACCATGCGGGCGCTCTCCAGGCTCGATCGCGGATGGAATCGCATCGAGGGACGCGAGGGCACTGGATGCGCGCAGGATTCGACGTTCGCCTTCCGCGTTCGCCCCGGGCTCACCGATCGCGTGTTCCTCTTTCTCAATGGCGGCGGGATGTGCTGGCGCGGGCAGGATTGCGATCCCGCATCGCGCCCCACGTACACCACCAACGCGGATTCGGCGAACGACGCGTCGCCCCGCGTGGGTTTGTTCGACGTCACGCGCGACGACAATCCCGTGCGCGAGTACACGATGATCTTCGTGTCCGCGTGCACGGGTGACGCGCATCTCGGCGCGCGGACGGTGGAGTACGAGGTGCCGAATCCGAGGGCACCCGACTCTCCGCGCGCGTTCTTCGTGCGGCACGAGGGAGCGGCGAACACCGAAAGCGTGCTCGCCTGGTTGTTCACCAACGTGCAGACGCCGCGCGTGGTGTTCGTTGCGGGAAGTGGCACGGGTGCAGTGGCATCGGCTGTCGTGGCCGCGAAGATCGCGTACCGCTATCCTCGCGCGCGCGTGGTGCAACTCGGCGACGGTGCCGGAGCGTATGCGTCGCCCGAGGTGCCGCAGGCGCTCGCACACTGGGGCGCGACGGACAATCTCGCGCGCGACGTGGCGTACCGCTCGCTCGATTCCGCGGACTTCACGTTCACGCGACTGTACCGTGCATCGATGCGCTCGGCTCCGCGCGTGCGGTTCGCGCAGTTGAATACGGTCGCCGACCCTGCACAAGCGACCGTCCTCACGCAGCTCGGTGTTCGCAACGTTCCAGTCGCGCGAGCGCTCGCCATTCAACTCGATTCCATTCGCGAGGGGGCGGGGTGGTTCAGGACCTACACCGCGCCGGGCAGGGCAGGCGCGCTGTTGCGGTCGAATGCCCTCTACGCGACAACCGTGGGCGGAGTGGCGCTCAAGGATTGGATGTCCGCGCTCATCGAAGGGGAGCCGGTCGAGAATGTTGGATCATCGCTGCTCGCGACGACGCCCGTCAGACAGCCGGTGAAACCGCCATCGAAGCCGGTGAAGAAGCCCGCGCGGTGAGTCGCGCAAGCTAGAATGCGCGGAAGATGCGCGCGACGTTGGCACAGCGCTCGAAGCGGCGTCCACCGACGACACCGTCAACGAGGCGCGCCATGACCCCGAGCACGCCGACGCGTTCGTTTAATTCCCGCGCGAAGCCGTTCGACAGGGAGCGCTCGATGACGTCCACGCGTACGCGCTCGCTCGGATAGCGCGCAATCGAGTCGCGGGCATACGCCATGATTCGCCGGTTGGAATCATCGGTGCCGAAGAGCAGGTTGCGTGGATTGGAGCAGACGCCGAAGACGATCGGAAGGAGCGCCTCCATCCGCGCGCCGCGCGTTGCGGCGGTATCGCGGAGCAGGCGCTGGTAGCGCTGGCCCCCACCGTCATACGATCGGCGGTGCGACGTCGCACTCACGAGCGTGTCGAGAAGAACACGCGCGTCTCGCTCGCGGTTCGTGGCGACGTACACCGCGCTGAGCGCGCTGACGCCCTGCTCGAGCAGCGAGGCGCCCACGATGTTGTCCATCAGCACGGGAACGTCGAGGAGGAGCGCACCGACGGAAATGATCTCGCGCGCGCGCCGCTCCGCGTCCTGCGCCCTGCCGTCGGCGACGTCGAGTGCAATACGGGACGCCTGCGACTCGGCCGCGTCTCGCAGCCCGTTAAGATTCACGCTCGGATAGTCGGTGAGCGAAGCGTTGGGGGGAAAGGGAAGCTCGAGGAGCGCCCCGTAGAGGTCCACTGACGACGCGCGTGCGACGCGCGAGAACTGCTCGCGTGCCGGATGCCTTGCGGAGCGCTCCAGCAGCGCGCGTTGCGAGTTCGACAGCCCGCGCGATGCGGCGTGAATGGCGGCCGTCGTCCAGAGTTGGCCGGGCGCCTTGGTGAACAACGATTCGTGGGGAACCACGCGCGTCCACGTGGGATAATCGGCGCTGATTCGACGCTCGGTGGGTGACGGCTTACGGCGGCTTCTCGTGGATGCGACGGCGAGAAGCGACTCGCCCGCCTCCACCGGCGTGATACTGCTGTCCGACGTGATCCGATATGCCACTCCACCCATGCTTCGGTTGATATTCCCGCCAATACTCACGAACGCGTCGCTCAGGGAGCTGCTGAACATCTGCCCCGTTATGAGGATGGCGCTCGCGGCGAAGAGGATCGTAGCGCAGAGCACCACGCCCACCGCGCCGGAGATGAGGAGCAGCGCCGTCCTCAGGGAAGGGAGTGGTTCGCCCGGGCCGAACCACTGCCCCTCGCGCGACCGCTCGAACGCCGCATGCCACGCCGGCGCAAGCTCCTTCTCGTTCTTCCCGCGGGGGCGCTCGGCGCGCTTGCGGCGCGCGGGGGCCAGGCGCACACGCTCGACGAACCCCGCCATGGAGCCAATGAGCGAAAGCCCGACGAGCGACGTGAGCACGGCGACCACGAAGAAGCGCTCGCCGCCGGCTTCGCCGCCGCGGAGCAGCAAGGCGGCAATGGCGACCACCAGCGCGACTGGCGCAGCGAGGAAGACCGCCGTTGCACGGACGACACGCAGCGCACGAAGCAGCGACTGCTCTCGCACCGTGAGTGCGCTGTACTCGCGCGTTCCGGCGATGAGCGAGCCGGTGTCGCCCCTCCCATCGGCCAGCACCTCGGCCAGCGTGCCACGCCCGTACTTCAACCGGGACGCACGCGCGAGACGGCGACCCACGAGCCATGCGCGACGCCCCGCGCGAACGAATGCGACGAGTCCGAGCAGCGCGGACGCGGCGATCATGAGCGGAACGGCGAAGCTGGCGCCCACGCCTTCGCCCCCGGTCATCACGGTGAGTACCATCGGCAGGAGCAGGAAGACGACGCCCACAGCCGGCATCGTCATCAACTTCCACATGGCGCCGCGGAGCGTCTCGAGTCCTGGCGGTGGCCACTCCAGCGAATCCGCGGCGCCCGGCGTGAGCGCAAGCATCACCTGCTCGGCGGTCGGGCGATCCGCCGGGTCCTTGGCAAGGCACTGGAGCAGGAGATTCTGCAGCGTTTCCGGTATGTCGGCGCGCACTTCGGACAGGCGACGCGGCCGATCGCGGAGGTGAGCGGCGACGACATCGTGCGGCGTGTCCGCGTTGTATGGCCCGCGCCCAGTGAGCAGCTCGTAGCCAAGCAGCCCGAGCGCGTAGATGTCGCTCTTCGGCGTGACGGGCTCGGTGAGCAACTGCTCCGGACTCATGTACGCCGGCGATCCCACCGCCATCCCGCTGCCCGTGATGCGGATGTCGGTTTCGTCGTCGAAGTTCTGGAGCATCGCGATGCCGAAGTCCGATACGGTCGCGCGCTCGGCCTCCTCGTCCCAGAGCACGTTCGCCGGCTTCACGTCGCGGTGGATGATGCCGCGCCGGTGAGCGGCGTCGAGCGCGCCCGCCACGTCGCCGATGACGCCTTCAGCGACGTCCACCGGCAGCGGCCCGGATGCCTGCAGTCGCTCGGCCATGCTGCCGCCGGCGACGTACTGCATGATGAAGTACGGTGTCGAGTCGGGAAGCTCACCGACGCCGTAGATCGCGAGCACGTTCGGATGTGAGATCGACGCAATCGCCTGCGCCTCGCGCTGGAAGCGCGCCTGTGCCTCGGCATCCAATCCGTGCGATTGGAGCAGCACCTTCACCGCGACGAAGCGCTTGAGGTGCGGGTCGCGCGCGAGGTACACGCGACCCATGCCACCCTGACCAATAGCGCGGATCAGGATCACGCGTCCGCCGAGTGACTCCTGAAGCGTTATGGCGATCGCATCGTGTTCCAGTGTGTGGATCGGCGCACTGGTAATCGATTGTCGTTGCCGGGACGGGCGGGATGGGCGCTGCATTGGGGCCAACGTTACCGGGCGCCGGCGATGGCGGCAAGCCGAGGCAAGCTACTTCAGGGTGATCCTCGCCCAGTCCCACCCCTCCATCCCCTTTGCGTTCACCGCCTTCACGGCGACGACGTCACCAACCCGTATTCCGTTCAGCGTCGTGCGCGGAGCGGTGACGGTCGTCGTGCGATCCTCGCGACCGTTCGACGAGACGCGCACGAAGTAGCGGCGCACGCCCGCTTCCGGACTCGGTGCCCAAGTGAGTGCCGTTGCTCCGTTGGAGACTGCCATGGCGGTCAACGACGCGACGCGCGAAGGACTCGACGCGAGGAGCATCAACGTCGCGACAGTGGTCTTGCTCGCTTCGGCGATGAGCTGATGGTTCTCCACCTCGAGGTTGTCGTGCGACTGGTGGTAGTGTGGATTGCCGAGCACAGGGTACGAGCCGATGCCGCCGACGATGTCGCCCCAGGCGTCGTACATCGCCGCGGCGTCCGTGCTCTTGTAGTACAGCGCATCGTACGTGATCATGTCCGTGAAACCGATCGCCGCACCGTGCTGCACGTCGCGAATGCCCGGATTGGAATAGCGGATGGTGTTATCGAGACGATGATCGTTCGTCCAGCCGAGCATGTCGTTGTTCAGCGCGCCCACGACCTTCCATTTCTTCTCGAGTGCGACGCGTGCGAACTCACGCGAGCCGAGTAATCCTGACTCTTCGGCGCTGAAGGAGACGAAGACGATGGTGGCGGGTTGTGGATGCTTGCTGAGCACGCGCGCAGCCTCGAGGAGTGCCGCGGTTCCCGAGGTGTTGTCGTCGGCGCCGGGCCCTTCGGCGCGCGAGTCGAAGTGGCTGCCCACCACGTAGACGAGCTCCGGGTTTACCGTGCCGCGGAGGGTCGCGATCACGTTCGACGTGGGCACGGTGGTGGTTGACTGCTGTCCTCCAACGCGCGCCTGGAAGGTTTGGAGCTCCGGCTCGTAGCCGAATGATCGGTACGCGTGCGTGAGGTAGTCCACTGCCAGGGCGTTGCCCGGCCGCGTGACGTGCTTGGAGTCGAAATCGAACAGTGCCTTCTCGTACGCGTAGATGCGGGGGACGCTCACCTCGGCAACGCGGGCGCGGACGTCGGCGGCGATCGGCGCGAACGCGCGCGTGGTGAGTGTCCGCAGGTCACGCTCGGCTGCACTCATGCGCGCGAGTCGTTCGCGCACTTCGGCTGACGAGACGGTGTCACTCATGTCGAACAGGAAGACGCCGCGCTCTGGAGACACGGTGTCGCCGTCACGCTCGGCCACGATGAGGATTTTCGCTCCATCGGGGCTCGGCGCCCATTCGTATTCGGGCGCGATGGTGCGGACGGTGTTGTTGTGGAAGAGTCTCGTGCGTGTCGGTGGACCGAAGTCATCGAGCCGAAGCAGGTAGGAACGCCGGTGGCGCGCTTCGCCCATTACGGCGAATACGCGATTGGCGTCCAGGAACCGCGGCTGGAGGTCGTGTTGAATCTCGCGCGTGAGCCGGAGCTCGTTCTTCCCGTCGCGATCGGCGACATAGATCTCCCAGTCGTGGTTCGCCTGGACCTGATAGGCAACGCGTGCGCCGTTCGGCGAGAGGGCTGGAGCGGCGAGCGGATACGTCGCGCGCCGAGCGACGACGGGTGCGCCGTCGGTCAGGGACATGGTGACGATGGTGTAGTCACCGCCCTCGCGCGCGGCCCATGCGATCGTGGTTCCGTCGGCCGACGCGGTCGGAGCCGAGCCGACGATGAAGCGCGTGGTGCGCGTCGTGAGATCGAGGAGCGCGAACCCTGATGCTTGTGGCGGCGGGCCACCTTGCGGGCCGCGCGCGAACGGCGAGCGTCCGCCGACGGCGTACATGAGGAAGCGACCGCCGGGAATCGCGACGACTGCGGTCTTCACGCTGTCGTCGTCCGCGATGGTGGTCACCGCGCCCTCGTCGTCGATGGCGAAGATCCGAGTGCCGCGCTGGTTCGCGGAATCGACGCCCACGGCGTAGAGCGCTCGTCCGTCGGACGACCAGATGAGTGAGGCGACGAGGCGTCCGGCGGTCGCCATCCTGCGCTCCGTTCCGCTTGGGAGGTCACGGAGCACGAGCGCGTCGGTGGAGTCGAGGTAGGCGACCTGCCCGTTCGACGAGAAGACCAGTCCCGCTCCGCTCACCTGCAAACCCACCGTTGGCGGGCCGCTGATCGCGACAATTCGCGTGACTCGTCCGCGGCTGGCACCGGTCTCGAAGGCTGCCCAACGACCATCGGGGCTCCATCGGGGGAGGCGCCCGTCGAGTGCGAGCTCCGTGGTCCGAAAGAGCTCGCCGGTCAGCAGCGCGATACGATCGCGATAATTGGGGGCGTCCGTCGACCGCATGATGCGCATGAGACGCGCGAGTGCGTCGGGGTAGTTGCCCTTGTCCCACGCCTCGACGGCGTGTTCGTACTCGGTGGCGGCTTGAAACTGCGAGAGAATTGCTTGCGGGGCGAGAAGGGCAATCGCGGCAGCGATGCGGGACAGGGTGCGAATCATCGCGTTCATCACTGGATATGTTCTCTGCGCCCGAGGTTTACTCTCACAGCAAGGCGGAACTGCATTTCTTGCTTACGATTTGGCGGATCGAACTGCGATTTGACGGATTGCTTCATGGACGGGATGCCCCCTCGCGGCCCTGGATCAAGACAATGAGATTCATGGCGCGCGGGTGGGGCCCATCCGTCGACTCGTGTTCAAATCCGTCACATGTGAACAAGAAAGGCCCTGGCGGCAGCAATCGGTTACCACCGCGCAAGGTACCCAGCGAACAACTGGCACAGGACTGCCCCCACCACCGCCATCGAGAGTCCCCACGCCATCAGGCGCCGGAACAGCACACGCGCCGTCGCCGGATCAGCCACCGCCGCGATGCACAGCGCACCGAGCGTAGACAGCGGCGACACGTCCACGAGCGACGCGCCAACGTTGATCGAGAGCGCAAGCGCCAGCGGATCGCCGCCGCCGAGTTGCTCGACCATGCTGCCGACGGTGGGCAGGAATGTCGGAAGCACGACGCCCATCGTACTGCTGTAGGTCGAGATGAGCCCCGTAATGAAGGCGAGGACGCCGTTCACGCTGTCCGGAGTCGAGAGTCGCGCGAGCAGCGCGGTGAAGAGCTCCATTCCCCCAGTCCGCTCGAGCAGCGCGACCAGCATCGACACACCACACACGAGCAGGATCACGCCCCACGGGATTCTCCGGATCGACGCCGCTTCGTCGGCAGCACGGAGCGCCAGCAGGATCGTCGCGCCCGCGAACGCGCTTAGGCCAAGGCTCAGGTTGAACGCGACCACGCCGACGATCCACGCGGCGATGACGGCAATGGTCACGAGCTGTACACGCGAGAGTGGCACGGCAGCCGGCGCCGGGACCGCTTCCCGTTCACCGACCGCGTGCCGCCGACCGCCGAACAGGAGATACGCCGCGGCCGCCACGAACAGGTGCGCCACGAAGTTCGCCAAGAACACCTTGCCCTCGTGTCCCCCCACGCCGGCCTTCGCCATCGCATCGTTGGCGATGATGCCGACGGCCGAGAATGGCGAGAGATTGCCGGCGTTGGCACCGTTCGCGACCATGAGCGCCGTGAGGAAGACCGGCACGCCCGTGCGCGCGGCGATCGTCATCGCGAGCGGGGCGATCAGCGCGACGCTCGAGATGCTACCGGGACCGACGCTCGACAGCGCGCACGCAACGGCGAAGAACACGATCGGGATGACGCGCACGTTCCCGCGCGCCGCCCGCACCGCACCGTTCGCCAACCGCTCGAGCGTCCCATTCGTCTCGGCCAGCGCGAACAACAGTGTGACGCCGGCGAGCGTGATGAAGAGCGATACCGGGAAGCCGCGGATCACGACGTCTGGTGTGAGCCCCGCGACGTACACGCCGATGAGCCACGCGAACGCGATCGCGATGAGGCCGACGTTGATGCGCGACGTGATCGACAGGACGATCGCGACGACGAGCGCGGCCAGCGATGCGATGGCCGGCGTCATACCGGCGACCACGGGGGCAAGCGGTGCTTCTGGACCTTGCCGAGCGGTGTGCGCGGCAGCGACTCGACGCGAATGAAGGCGCGCGGGACCTTGAAGGATGCCAGTAGCCGACGGCAGTGTGCGTCGAGCGCTTCAGCGTCGAGCGGCGCATCGCACACGATGTACGCGATCGGCAATTCTCCTCGCCGGTCGTCCGCGACGCCGACAACCGCTGTCTCCCGGATGCCGGGTATCTCGAGCAGCACTTCCTCGATCTCGCGCGGATAGATGTTGAACCCGCCCGAGATGATGAGATCACTCCGGCGTCCGCACAGGGTGTAGTAGCCATCGTCGCTGCGCGAGGCGAGGTCGCCCGTGCGGAACCAGCCGTCTGCCGTGAATGCGTCCGCGTCCGCATCAGGGCGCCGCCAGTAGCCGCGCAATACATTCGCGCCGCGCACGAGCACTTCGCCCGTCTCACCCGGAGCGACGCCGCGCAACTCCGCGTCGACGATACGAACCTCCACGCCAGGCAAGGGAATCCCGACCGATCCCGCGCGTCGCTCGCCGTCGTACGGGTTGCTGATGTTCACGAGCGTCTCGCTCATGCCGTACCGCTCGAGGATCGCGTGGGCAAACCGCTCCTTGAACGCATCGTGAATGGCGGCCGAGAGTGGCGCCGATCCCGAGACGAAGAGCCGCATGCGCGCCCCGATGCGCGCGGCGGCCGCCGCATCCACCTCGAGAAGCCTCACATAAATCGTCGGCACCCCGAAGAACAGCGTCGGCTGGAACTCCTCGAACAACGCTGCCGCGCGCGCCGCATCGAACCGCTCGGCGAGGCGCATCCGGCATCCGCTCGCCAGCCACGACATCGCGCCGAACGCAAGCCCATGCACGTGAAACAGCGGCAGTACGGCGAGGTAGCGATCGTCGCTCGTGATCCGCCAGCTCGCCACGAGGTTCTGCGCATTCGCCGCCAGGTTGGCGTGCGACAGCACGGCGCCTTTCGACCGCCCCGTCGTGCCCGACGTGTAGACGATCGCCGCCGGCGCGGTGGCGTCGAGGTGAAGGTCTGGCCGCACTCCTGGTTCGGGCGCCGCCTCGGCCATCAACCCATCGATATCCCACAGCGCCGATCCCGCGGGGAAACGCTCCCCCGATTCGCCGCTCGTCACGATCGCGCGCGGCTCGGCATCACCGACGATGTGGGCGAGCTCGCGCTCGCGGTACAGAATGTTGATCGGGACGAGTACGGCACCGCACTTGATGCTCGCGAGGAGGCAATCGATGTACTCGACGCGATTGGGGAGATGGATCGCGAGGCGGTCGCCAGGCCTGAATCCCCTGCGATGAAGAAGGTGCGCAAGTCGATTGCTGCGCGTCTCCAGGTCGCCGAAGGTCAGCGTCGCGACAGAGCCATCGGCGCGCTCGCAGTCGAGTGCGGGCGCGCCGCTGCGCTCGAGCAGGGACTGCGAGAACAGCTCGAGCAGGTGCACTTACGCCTCAGCGCCGAGCGCGCGCCGGACGTCGAAGAACCACGCCCGCTCGGCTGTCCGTGAACCGGCCGCCGTCTATGGCAAAGACGCCGTTCACCAGAACGGCGTCGATCCCCTCGGCATACTGATGCGGCAGCGCGAACGTCGCGCGATCGGAAATCCGCTCGGCATCGAACACGACGACGTCCGCGAACGTACCCTCGCGCAACACGCCCCGATCGTGAATGCCAAGTCTCGCTGCGGGCATGCCGGTCATCTTGTGAATGCCCTGCTCCAGCGTGAGGACCTTCTCCTCGCGCACATAGTGGCCGAGGACACGCGGGAACGTGCCGTACGCGCGCGGATGCGGGTGGCCGTCGCCCGGAGTGCTGAGACGCCCGTCGGATGCAACCATCGCCAATGGATGGGCGAGGATGCGGCGGACGTCGCCCTCGTCGAGCACATGATAGATGGCGTTCGCGCCCCCCTTGAGCTGCGCCTCGATTACGAGCGTGGCTCCGGTCTCGGGCGTTGACGGAAGGCCGCGACGCTCAGCCCAGTCGGCGAGCGTCCGGCCTTCGAGCGTTTTGTCCCAGCCCACTCGCGAGAACTGCACACGCTTGAGGTCACCACCGCCACGATCGTTCAGGATGTTGAAGACGATGCCGCGTCGCAGGCTGTCGAGAAGGACGGCGTTCTCCGTCCGCGCGTTGAACGCGGAGTCACCATCGGCCATCGCCCAGCTTGGGATCAGTGCCGAGATACCCGTGTGCGTCGCCGTGTACGGATAGACGTCGGCCATGATGTCCACCCCGGCTCGGCGCGCGGAGTCGAGCATGCGGAGCGTGACGGCGCTCTTCCCCCACATCTGCTGGCCAACGGCCTTGTGGTGCGTAAGGACGATCGGAATGCCGGCACGACGTCCGATCTCGATCGCTTCCCCAACGCCGTCGAAGAGGCCGAGTCCTTCCTTCCGGAGATGCGACGTATAGATGCCGCCGGAATCGGCGGCGACCTTCGACAGCGCCACGACCTCGTCGATCTCCGAGTACGCGCCCGGCACGTAGAAGAGCCCTGTACTGATGCCGAACGCCCCATCGCCCATCCCTCGCGCGATCATGTCACGCATGCGCGCCAACTCGGCTGCCGTCGGGGCGCGCGCGGCCTCGCCCATGACCGCGCGGCGCACCGTGTTGTGCCCAACGAGATACGCCACGTTGATCCCGATCGTCTGGTTCTCCCGCTCTGCCATGTAGGTCGAGAGTGGCCATGGCGAACTGCCGTCGGGGCCGCCGAGTGCGGTGGTAACGCCCTGGGTGACGGCGCTCTGCGTGCCGGGCAGGCTCGCGAGCGGCTCCAGGTGGGCATGCAGGTCGATGAAGCCTGGCGAGACGATGCGACCGGCGGCATCGATCACGCGCCGTGCGCTGGAGCGCGGGAGTGCGTCGCGCGAGATCCGCGTGATGCGATTGCCGGTGATCGCGACGTCGCCGCGGTAGCGCGCTGCGCCCGTACCATCGACGACCGTGCCGCCGGCGATGAGGAGA
>JBKJMP010000479.1:0-10240 GCA_046596395.1 Gemmatimonadaceae bacterium | reverse complement strand
GTAGCGTTTCGCGCCGGCGTGTTCAACATCGGCGCCGAGGGGCAGCTCATCGCTGGCGCAACGGCGACGGCTGCGACCGCCCTGGCGCTTCCGGGCGGCGTGGTGTCGATCATCGCGTCGCTGCTCGCCGGCGCCGTGGCTGGCGGGGCATGGGCGGGACTGGCCGCCATGCTCCGGACGTATTTCGGCGTGTTGGAAGTGATCAGCACGATCATGCTGAACTTCGTTGCGCTGCATGTTGTCTCGTTCCTGCTGCGCGGTCCGCTGCAGGAGCCGACGCGCATCTATCCTCAGACGTCTACCATTGCTGATGGGCTGCATCTGCTTCGCATCCCCGGTGCGGGGCGCCTGCATATCGGCTTGCTCGTCGCAGTGGCCGTGCTGGTTGCGGCGGGATGGATCCTTCGGCGTACCGCGGCAGGATTTCGCGTCGTCGCGGCTGGCGAGAATCCATCCGCAGCGGAGAGTGCAGGGCAGATCGATGTCGCTCGGACGACCAGCGCTGCCTTCGTCTGGAGCGGAGCGCTCGCAGGGCTTGCGGGTGCCGTCGAGGTGCTTGGCGTGACCTACGCGATGTACGAGAACATCTCGCCCGGTTATGGATACACGGCCATTGCGGTGGCGCTGCTTGCCGGGCTGGATCCATGGAAGGTGGTCCTTTCTGCCACGCTGTTCGCCGGCCTCGAGGCTGGGGGTAGCGCAATGCAGCGCGACGCCGGTGTTCCTTCCACCCTCGTCTCGGTGATCGAGGCGCTGTTGATCCTCGCGGTGATTGCCGTACAGGCGAATCGCTGGCGCGCAGGCCGCGGCACGGCGGCCGGTGTCGCTGCACCGGAGGCGCTCCCGTGAACGACGTCATCGAGCCGTTTCTCGCCGCAACGATCCGCACTGCCACCCCTCTCGCGCTTGCCGCCCTGGGAGAAGTGCTCGTCCAGCGGGCCGGCATCATCAACATCGGGCTCGAAGGTGCCATCCTCGCCGGCGCGTTCGGCTCACTCGTCGCCGCGACGATGGGTGGCGTGCTCTTTGGGTACGCGGGCGCAGTCGGCGGCGGGATGGTCATCGCCGCCCTCTTTGCGGTGTTCGTGGTCTGGCTTCGCGCAGACCAGATCATCACCGGGACCGCGCTCACCCTCCTGAGCCTCGGCGCCACGGGGACGCTGTACCGAATGATTTATGGAGATGCTGGTGCGTCGCTCGCATCGCCGACGAGCGCGCCTATGTCGATTGCCTTCCTGAGCGAGATTCCCGTAGTCGGGCCCGCCCTCTTTGCGCAGCCTCCCATCACGTACCTCCTGTACGCGCTCGTGCCCCTCCTTGCGTGGTGGGTTCGGGGAACGCACGCCGGTCTGGCGCTTCGCGCCGTTGGTGAGCGCCCGGAAGCTGCCATCGCGGCTGGTGTCCGCGTGACCCGTATTCGCGTGCTCGTCATCCTGCTCGGCGGTGCACTGGGCGGACTGGCGGGAGGTACCCTCGTACTCGCGCAGGCCGGCACCTTTGCCGAGGGAATGTCGGCGGGACGCGGGTTCATTGCCATCGCGATCGTGGTACTCGGGCGCTGGAAGCCGGCCGGGGTGGCAATCGCCGCAGTGGTATTCGGCGCCGCGAGCGCACTGCAGTTCGCCTTTCAGGCGATGGGGTGGGCGGTGCCGTACCAGCTCTTCCTGGCCGTTCCGTATGTGCTCACGCTCGCCGCGCTCGCGGGTGCGGTCGGGCGGGCGCGGGCTCCGGCCGCACTGGGAAAGGCGCTTTAGTCAGCCACAGCGCGTTAGGCCACTCGTCCACCGCGCGCGCCATTGCCGCGGCCCCGTGCGCTCGAGAAGCGCGTACGCCACGCCTGCATCCGTTTCCCGAGCGATGACGAGGATCGGACGTCCTGCGACGGACACACTGGCGATCACTTCGGGAGTTGTAACGGACTCCTCGAGTCCGTGGGTGCGCTCCGCGTACACGAGCCGGTAGGGTCCGGACGTCGCGCCACTGTCCCGCTCGGCGATCAGCAGCGTTTGTTCCTCCTGGGGGTTCGCCTCCTGGTTCACCTTGCGGACGACGTGCGCCACCAGCGCGTGTACGCCCCCGGGGGTCTCGAAGCGGCGGACATCGTACGCCGAGAATCGAAGACCCTGAAACGACGGCGCCGTCAGGGCCGTAACCGCCGAGGCGAGACGCGACGCTTCGGCGGCGAGCGCTGCGCTGTCGCGCGACGAGAGGAGATCGATCGAGTCGAGTGCGATGGGCTGGATCATCGCTCCGATGAATCCCACCGCCCAGATGCCGTCAGCCTCCCCCTCGATGGATCTGAGGGGCCACACGCGGCACTCGGGATCCGCGCTGTTCGGCGCAGGGCCGAGGATTGCCGTGAATTGTGCACCTCCGCGACCGGTCATGCTCACGGCGGCGTTGCCCGCCGCCAGCGCCATGAGTCGCGCACCAGTTGCGCTGTCGTCGTCGAAGGGCAGTAGCACGATTGCCTCCTCGCGCGTCTCGCCCTGCACCAGGAGCACCGGCCCGGCGGCAAGGTTCCACCCAGACGCGACGCGGGTGCCCGTCGTTGCGGCGCTTTCGCCGTCCGGCACCGCCACTGCGGTTTCTGTGCGCGAAGGAGGCGCACTCCGGTCACCACAGCTGACGGCGGAGACCCCACCGCAGGCGATCAATGACTGCGCGCAAAGGCGTCGAAAGCGGCGGAGCGGCATGCGCGGTAATTTGCGGCGTCGGAGTGGGCCGTCAATCAAGGGAGAGACATTGATGCATGAGTCACACCCGGATCTCGCAAACTCACCTTCCGCAATGAATCGCGTTGCCGCTCCCGTGAGGGAGCGTGCGAGCTGGGTGCTGTACGATTTCGCCAACACCATCTTCTCGATGAATGTGGCGACGTTGTACTTCTCGGTCTGGCTCATCAGGGATCTTGGCGCGTCGAGCACTCTGTACGCCCTCGGGAACGGTATCTCCTCGCTCCTCGTCGTGCTCTCCGTACCGCTCATCGGCGCCATTTCGGATGCCACACGGCGGCGAAAGCCCTGGGTCGTCGGGTTCACGATCGCCTCGTGTCTCGCCTGCGCCGCGATCGGGATTCTGGGCCAGACGACCATTCCCCTGATGGGCGCCGAGGTCATCGGCGGTAACCCGTCGGCCGACTGGAGCCCCTCGCTCGCATCGCTCGGGTGGGTCATCGCGGCGTTCGTCGTCGCCAACTACACGTACCAGGCCGCACAACCCTTTTACAACTCGATGATGCCCGATCTCGTCCCGCCGTCGGAGCAGGGGCGGTTGTCGGGTATCGGGACAGCGGTGGGCTACATCGGCACCATCGTCGGCCTGCTGCTGATCTTTCCGTTCTTCGGCGGCGCCGTGCCGTTGCTCGGCGCACTTCCGGCCGGCGTGGTCAGTGCGCTGCGGAGTATCGTGCCGTTCACGGAACACGCTGGGCGAGTGTCGACTTTCGTGCCGACCGCGCTCCTCTTTTTCCTGTTCTCGCTCCCGCTCTTCATCTTCTGTCGCGACCACTATCCGGCAGTGGAGAAGAAGGCAATCCAGTGGGGCAAGGCGTTTCGCGACCTCCGCCAGACCCTGCGCGACGCGAAGCGCTATCCTGGCGTATTACAGTTCATTCTCGCGTCATTCCTGTATCAGGACGCGATTGGAACGATCGTATCGTTCATGGCGATCTACGCAGTCAAGGCGATGGGCTTCGCTGACGGCACTGAAACGACCTTGTTTCTCGTCCTCACGATCCCTGCCATCTTCGGGAGCTACGCGGCCGGACGGCTCGTGGATCGTATCGGTGCCAAGCGCACCCTCATCATCACCGTCGTTGCATGGATCATCTTGCTGATCGCGATGATCGCGGCACCGTCGCAGGCATTCTTCTGGGGCGTTGGTCTCGCCATCGGGCTGATTTTTGGCGGCGTTCCGACCGCAGAGCGCCCAATGTTGCTCTCGCTCATTCCGCGCGAGGAGGCGGGCCGATTCTTCAGCCTGATGCTGTTGTCCTCGCGCGCCGCGGCGGTCGCAGGTCCCTTCGTGTGGGGCATCACCGTCGACACGCTGGAGCCTATGCAGGGTACCGGACTGGCGTATCGCGCGGCTGTCGTCACCGTCGCCGTGATGTTCGCCGCGTCGCTGGTGCTACTGGTCCGCATACCAGAGAAGCGTCCGCAGGCTGAGCATGCTGTATGAGACGCTACGCGCGGCATCACGCATTGCGCTGCGATGGTACTACGCGGATGTGATCGTTCAGGACCGGGAGCGCGTGCCTGCGTCGGGCCCCGTGCTCATCGTTGCAAACCACCCGAACGCACTCGTTGACGCGCTCGTGGTCGGCACCTCACTCGAACGACGTGTGCTCCTGACGGCCAAGGCCACGTTGTTCGAGAATCCGCTGCTCGCCACGGTCTTGCATGCCGTCGGCGTAGTGCCGCTACGCCGCGCGAAGGATGAGGCGTCCGCATCGCAGCGTGGTGTGGAGGCGTCACGAAACGCGCACGCCTTCGAGCTCGTGTCTGCGGCACTGTGCCGGAGCGGGGTGGTACTGGTGTTTCCGGAGGGTATTAGTCACGACGCGCCGACGCTCGCCCCTCTCCGAACGGGCGCTGCAAGGATGGCGCTGGCCGCGCTCGACGCTGGAGCGCACGACCTCAGCATCCTGCCGTTCGGTCTCGTGTTCGAGGAGAAGGAGCGCCCGCGCAGCAGGGTCCTCGTACGCATTGGCCAGCCTCTCCACGTCGGGAGATGGCGTCAGGACAATCCATTGGCAGATGCGTCGGCCCTGACCGACGAGATCGACGCAAGGTTGCGGATGGTAACGCTCAACTTTGCGACGGCCGAGCGCGCACAGCGTGCCGTTCGCGTAGCGGCTGCGCTCGCGGCCATTGCTGGTGAGCCCGCGAGTCTCGGCTTCTCGCGCTTTGCGGTCGAAGCAGACATCGCGAGTCGAGTCGGGGCTGCAACGGAAGCGTTGGAGGATGCGCCTGCTCCCTACACTCAGGCAGCCGACGACCTGGTGACCCGACTCGACGTGCTTGAATCGCGCCTGGCTTCTCGTGGGGCGACACTGGCAGATGTTCGGACTTCCGTGCGGGCGCATCAGGGCGTGTGGTTCGCGCTTCGCGAGGGTGCGATCCTGCTCGTGAGTTTCCCGATTGCCCTGCTCGGCCGGATCAGCCACTGGCTTCCCATCCAATTCGCCCGCACGCTCGCCATGCGACCGTTGCACAAGGACGCGTCGCGGGATCAACCCGCCATGCGAACGATCGTGCTTGGCCTGTTCGTCCTGCTCGTGTGGTACGGTGCGCAGGCTGTTGTCGTCGCAGCCTGGGCAGGATTCGTTGCCGCGGTGCTGTGGATTGCCGGGATTTTTGTCGCTGCGCAAGTCGATCTGCTGCTGGACGATCGCTTCCGGCGCGCACGGCATCGCGCGCGAACGTTCTTCGCGCTGCGCTCGGACTCTCCTTTCCGCGCTGATGTACTCGTGGAGATCGATGCGCTGCTCGCCGACGCGCTCGCACTCGAGCGCGCGTTGATCAAGACTCCGTAATCACCGGCGGGGGAGGTGGGAGGAGCGACCCGCCCAGATCCCAGTGCCATGCGTTGCGGCGGACGCCAGTGCGCGGATCCTTTAATGGCTTGAACTGGAGTCGCGCGGCCGGAATGCCTTCTTGCGACCCATAGGCGAGCAGCAACGCCTTATCCGTGGACACGAGATGCGCGAGTGGCCGGCCCTTCCACACATGGCGGTGCAGCCAGAGCCCACCGTCCATGGCGTGAATCATTCCATCGCGACGCCGACTGAACTCGCGCCATGCGATGACGGAAGAGGTCACGCTGGGGCTACTGGCAGGCGGGCACGCCTTCAGAGGTGGCTGGCGTTGGCGGCGGGGAAACGGGCCCGGCGAAGATCACGCATTGCAGAGGATACGATAGCGGATGCGTTGCGGTGGCAGTCCACCCGCCGCCGGCAGGGATGATGATCGTGACGATCACCCCGGGAGATGGGCGAAACTTGAGCGCAGCCGTATCGCTCGAATACTTCGTCGAATCGTAGAAGATGGCTTCCTGGGCAACGGCGAGATTGCGTAGATCGCTCCGCAATGCTGCCGCGTTGGCCTTGCCCTTGGTATTCGCGAACTTCGGAATCGCGATCGCAGCAAGGATGCCGATGATCACGACGACGATGAGTAGCTCGATGAGGGTGAAGGCGGAACGTTGACGCATCATGTAATCTAGGGGCCGGCCGTGGGGAGCACAGCGAGACGTCACAAAGGTGGGTCTGTCGACCTACCTGCAAGGCAAGCACGGTGCCCTATCGTGCCGACAACTGCTAACTCTTTGTCAAAAAAGCCTTTAACTGTTTCTGTCGCGCTTGCGTGACATCCCTTGGCCGTTCGATCTGCCCGAAGTGGCGCACTCTGCAACGTCCCTCTACTCGCAAATTACTGCTTCGTGTCGACCCAGTTGCTACCTGTGCCCACGTCCACGACCAGGGGAACAGACAACTCGGCCGCGTGCTCCATTTCTTCCTTCACCAAACGAGTTACCGAATCCACTTCATCTGGCGGAACTTCGAGGACCAGTTCGTCGTGGACCTGGAGAAGCATACGCCCGCTCCGCCCTTCGGCAACCAGACGATCGCGAATACGGATCATTGCGATCTTGATGAGATCCGCAGCGGAACCTTGAATGGGCGAGTTGGCCGCCGTTCGCTCACCGAATGCACGCACGCTGAAATTACGGTCCCGCATTTCTGGGATATAGCGACGGCGCTTGAAGATTGTCTCCACGTAGCCATGTGTGCGCGCGAACTCCACCATCGAGTCGAGATACTCTCGCACACCCTGAAATCTCGCGAAGTAACGTTCGATGAACTCCTTCGCCTCCGCGTGTTTGATCTTGAGTTGCCGTGAGAGTGCGTGTGCACCTTGGCCGTAGATCGTCGCGAAGTTGATCGTCTTCGCGCGGCTCCGCATCTCACTCGTGACCTCGCCGAGCGGCACGTCGAAGATCAGCGCCGCCGTCTGGCGGTGAATGTCTCCACCTGACTTGAACGCCTCGACGAATGCGGTGTCACCGGACAGGTGCGCGAGCAGGCGGAGCTCGATCTGGGAGTAGTCTGCAGCGAGTAGCACCCATCCGGTGCGAGGCACGAAGCCGCGCCGGATATCCCGCCCGAGCTCACGTCGGATCGGAATGTTCTGAAGATTTGGGTCACTCGACGACAGACGACCAGTGGCCGCGACCGTTTGGTTGAACGACGTGTGCAGCCTGCCCGTGCGCGGATTGACGAGCACGGGAAGCGCGTCGATGTATGTGCTCTCGAGCTTGCTGAGCTCGCGGTATTCCATGAGCAGCACGGGCAACTCGTGCCCCGCATCCGCTAGCTCCTGGAGTACGCTGGCATCTGTGGAGAGACCCGTTGCCGTGCGCTTGCCTGAGGGCAGGGCCAGCCGTTCGAACAGCACTTCCCGGAGTTGCGGGTTCGAGTTGATGTTGAACTCTCCTCCTGCAGCCCGATAGATCTCCTGCTCGACACGCTGTCGCTCGCGCGCGAAACGCTCCTTGAGCGACCCGAACCACTTCCGGTCGATCTCGATCCCTTCCCACTCTATGTCCGCGAGCACACCAACGAGCGGAATCTCGATGTTCCGGTATAGCTCGTCGATCTGTTGCGCTTCCATCTGTATCTGGAAACGCTCCTCGAGCTGCCACGTGACGTCAGCCCGCTGGCACGCGTAGTCGCGAGCGCAGTCGCCGGGAATCAGGTCGAAGGCTATCCGCTGCTTCGCTTTCCCACACAGATCGTCGTACGTCGTGATCGAGCGGTCGAGGAACTCGAGTGCGAGCTGCTCGAGATCGTGCGAGCGACGCCCCGGGTCGAGTACGTAGCTCGATATCATCGTATCGGAGCGCAGGCCGCGGAGCGTGATTCCGGCTCGGCGCAGCATGAGCACATCGTACTTCGCGTCGTGCGCAACCTTGGGAATCGTTGCGTCCTCGAGCAGGGCCCGAAGCAGCGCCATTCGGGGATCCTCGAGCGACGGAAGGTTCTGCACGGCCGCTGCGCCGGCAGCGAGCATTCGCCCGGCGATGCTCGAGGGCTCCGAGACCTTTGTCGTCTTCTTCGCTCGTGCCTTGGCCGCTCCCGCCTCGGGCGCTTCCTCGTCCAGGAGCAGCGTGCCCTGTGCGGGCTGCACCGATCGATGTGCGAACGGGAGGTAGTACGCCTCCCCTGGGGCTACCGCGATCGCAATGGCGATCATGCGTGACCGCAGCGCATCGGACTCTTGCGGACTGTCGGCGTCGATCTGTGTCGCAATGTCGAGGACCAGGTACTTCGCCGCGCGAGCGCGCGCGATGATCTGGTCCATCCCCTCGAGCGAATCGACAGTGCTGTATTTTGTCGCCGGCGCCGGCGTATCCATGATGACCGGGGCTCCGCCCGGTTGAGAGCTCGCCACCGCTGCTGCAACTGTCTCTCCGATCGACTTGACGAGAGTGTGGAACTCGAGCTCGACGAAAAGCTGGCGCAGGCGAGCAGCATCGGGTTCCCGAATTCGCATCTCCTCGACCGCGAGCGTCATCGGCAGGTCCTGCTTGATCGTCACGAGCTCCTTTGAGAGCCGCGCGGCCGCCGCCTGTTCCATGAGTGCTTCACGTGGGCGCTTTTTCGTGAGCGTTGGCGCGGCCGCAATGATCTTCTCCAGGTCGCCGAACTGCATCACGAGATCGCGCGCCGTCTTGTCACCGATGCCCTTCACCCCCGGCACGTTATCCGACGAGTCTCCCACGAGGGCGAGATAATCGGTCACATGATCTGGTGAAACGCCAAGACGCTCTGCGCCGTTCTCGACGGAAACCCATTGTTCCTCGACATTCGCCGGCCCGCCACGCCCAGGATTCAGGAGCCACACACCCGGCCGCACGAGTTGTTGGAAGTCCTTGTCGCCAGAGACAATCACGACATCGAGTCCCTGCTCCGTACTCTGCCGCGCCAGCGTCCCGATCACGTCGTCGGCCTCGTAACCGGGAAGCGCGATGACCGGAATCCGATACGCGTCGAGTAGCTGTTTGATGCGCTCCATCCCGGTGTTGAAGTCATTCTGTAGCTCGTCGGTGAGTTTTTCTCGCGTCGCCTTGTACGCGGGATAGACCTCGTGCCGGAAGCTCATGCCCGAGTCATGCACCCAGCCCAAGAACTCGGGGCGGTGCGTGACCATCAGTCGTTGAACGAAGTTGCCGACCCCCCAGGCAGCCGATGTGTTCTCACCATGCTTTGTGGTGAGCGGCCGTGAAATGAGCGCGAAGAACGCTCGATAGATGAGTGCATATCCATCAACGAGAAAGAGCCGCGGGCCGGTTGGGCGCGTCGCGGTCGGAGGTGCAGCGGTTGTCGAGTCAGTCAAGTCGGGGCAGGGCAGCGGGTACGAACAATCATACCCCGAAAACAGCACCGCCTGCCACGGGGGCAGGCGGTAGCAGAATCACTGATCTCCCGAGATTGTCGCTCAGGCGACCCGCTGTACGTTGGCGGCATGGAGACCTTTCGCCCCCGCCTGAATCTCGAATTCGACCTCCTGTCCCTCGGCGAGTGTCTTGAATCCGTCCATCGCGATGGCTGAGAAATGCACGAAGACGTCTTCGCCTCCATCCTGTTCGATGAAGCCATATCCCTTGGCATCATTGAACCATTTCACTTTCCCTCTGGCCATTGCGCGCTGCCCTCCCACGGGGTGAACCGCTCCTGCTCTGCTGCTGGGCACGCCAGGTGGCGTGCGGCGCCTATATAGGAACG
Organism: Gemmatimonadaceae bacterium; assembly: GCA_046596395.1. Taxonomy (GTDB): domain Bacteria; phylum Gemmatimonadota; class Gemmatimonadetes; order Gemmatimonadales; family Gemmatimonadaceae; genus AG11. The sequence continues at coordinate 450 of JBKJMP010000479.1, read as the reverse complement.
CTTCGATCGTTTGTCAAGAAAACCGGGATTGCCAGCACCGCCTTTGGCAGTCGTTCGCTACGGCCGAGAATACGCCAGTGCTGGATGCTTGCTACCGCCCACGCGGAGACGTTAGGTTCGCCTCGGGCCGAAAGAGACACTTGTAGGACGAACGCTCGCAGGATATGCGCTGCAGAGTGAGGTCGGAGAGGGCGGAACATCCGCCGTCTTCCGAGCCGCACACCCGGCGCACGGCGTTGTGGCAGTCAAGGTGCTGCGCGAGAAGCTTCGTCAGGACAAGACAGCGGTTGCACGCTTTGTCCGCGAGGCGCGCTACGGTGAGCGCGTTCAACATCCAAATGTGGTACAGACCATCGAGGTTGGAGAGGCGTCTCCCGGGATGCATTTCCTCGCCATCGAATGGGCGGCCGGAGAACTTCTCGAGCGCTACGCAAAGCAGAAAGGCTCCCT
>JBKJMP010000457.1:0-4281 GCA_046596395.1 Gemmatimonadaceae bacterium | reverse complement strand
TATCAGGACGTGGCAATGGCGCCGCTCCAGTGGCGAAACAACGACACCTGCGCCGTCATCGCGGTCTGGTCGCGTCGGTGATTCGTTGGTTGGTGGTGCTAGCCGTGCTCGTCGCTGTTCCGCTCCAGGCGCAGCCTCGAACGATCGAGCTCGAGCCCGCCCTCGTCATCACGACGTCCGCCCGCATCGTGCCCCGCGTGTACGACCTCCCGGCGCACGCTTCCGTTGACTCCGCCGTCATCATCATCCGCGGCAGCGACATCACCGTGGACTTCCAGGGTGCCGAGCTACGCGGTGCTCCCATCGACGCCGCTCCAGATGCGGCAGCAGGCGTCGCCATTCGTATCGAAGGTGGCCGCAACGTTCGCGTGATCAACGCGCGCGTCCGTGGCTATCGCGTGGGACTCATGGCCGTCGGTACGCGCGGGCTCACGCTCGCCGGCAACGATATGAGCTACAACTGGAAGCCGCGTCTCTTCAGCCTCGTCGAGCACGAGAGCCTCGTGGACTGGATGTCGTACCACAAGAACGAGCAGCGCGAGTGGCTTCGTTTCGGCGCCGGCATCTACCTCGAGGACGTGACGGGTGGTGAGCTCCGCGGCAATCGCGTCGAGCAGGGGATCAACGGCATCATGCTCACGCGCAGCGATTCCATGCGCCTTCACGACAACACCCTCTCGTTCAACTCCGCACTGGGGCTCGCGATGTATCGCTCGAGCCACAATACCATCGTCCGCAATCGCATCGAGTACGACGTCCGCGGCTACAGCCATGGATTCTTTCGCCGAGGACAGGATTCGGCGGGACTGCTGATGTACGAGCAGAGCTCGCACAACGTCGTGGCCTGGAACTCCGTCACCCACGGCGGCGACGGTCTTTTCCTCTGGGCCGGCCAGAGCACGATGGACAGTGGCAAGGGTGGCGCGAACGACAACCTGTTCGTCGGGAACGACTTCAGCTTCGCGCCCACGAACGGCATGGAGGCCACGTTCAGCCGCAACGATTTCATCGGCAATCGCATCGAGGGGAGCGACCACGGCCTGTGGGGCGGCTACAGCTTCGAGTCCCGCGTGATCGGCAACTGCTTCGCGCGAAACCGCATCGGCATCGCGATCGAGCACGGGCAGGACAACACGATCGCGCGCAACCGGTTCGACGGCGATTCCACGGGAGTCTATCTCTGGGCGAACACGATCGAGCCGTCGGATTGGGGCTACCCGAAGCATCGCGACACGCGCAGCCGCGACGTCCGCATCACGGACAACCGCTTCGCGACGCCAAAGGAGGCATTGAAGATCCTCGACACGGCACCGCTGGACACCTCGGCGAATTCGACGGGCGCTCCAGCCGCGACGTGTGACCCGAGCGCGCTCGTCCCTCGCGAGCTCTGGGGATCGATCGCTGCTCGGTTGCCTGCCGGCCCCCGCACCATTCCGACGTCTACCATCGCGCAGTTCCCCCGCTCCGCCATCATCGTGGACGAGTGGGGTCCCTTCGATTGGCGCTCCCCCAAGCTCTGGCCTGCCGACAGCACGCGCGCCCGCCCGCTGCGCCTCCAGAGCCTCGGCCCCGTTGGCTCCTGGCGCGTGATCGAACGCCGCGGCGTTGCTGCAGTATCACATGAGCGCGGGCGCATGGGCGACACGCTCGCCATCACCCCCGACGGCGACGACTGGGCCCTCACGCTCGAGTACCGTGGCGCTGCGACGATCTCACCGCGCGGCGTGCGACGCGCCGCCGGCGTCCCCTACCGTTTCTCGTACGAGCGATTCGAGCCGCACACCGACTGGGACGTCCGCTTCTATCGCTGGTCCGACACCTCCGCGGCGGCGCTCCCCGCGGAGGCGATGGCCGCGCTCGTCCGCGGAACTCCGCTCCTCACCCGCCGCGAGTCTCGGCTGGACTACATGTGGTACCGCCCGACGATTCAGGGTCTCCCGCAGGCCAAGTTCGCCGTCGAAGCCACGACCACCCTCACACTGCCGGCCGGCGCTTACACGCTCCGCACCATCAGCGACGACGCCATTCGCGTCTGGGTCGATGGCAAGCTCGTGATCGACAACTGGACCCCGCACGAATCGGCCGTGGATCATGCCACGATCACCCCGGGTCCGCATGAGGTACGGGTGCAGTACGCGCAGGTCGGCGGGTGGGCGGAACTACGGGTGGAAGTGGTTCGCGGTGTCCTGCGCTCATTGGGATCAGCCGGCCCGCACGAGTGATCCTTTCGGGACACCCTTTTGTCGTACGACACGTAAGTTTGTAACAGCCAGCAGCACGTGACCGCTTCATTCTCCTCCGCAGAGGTAAGCTCGTGAAGATTTTCAGCAGAGCCATCGTGCTCGCCACCACCGCTGCGTGTGCCAGCAGCACGCCGTCGCCTGAGCTGCAGCCTGGCGAGATCCGGACGGCGCAGGCACCCGCCGCGAGTCGCAACCGTGATGTGATCACCCTGCAGGACATCGCGGCCGATGCTTCGTTGAAGGCACAGACCGTCCTCGACGTCGTCCGCACGCTTCGCCCGCACTTCCTCAACACCCGTGGCCTCGCGACGAACGAGGAGATGGGCCGGGTCCATGTGAACATCGACAACGGCCGCATGGGCGCACTCACGGACCTGAACACGATCATGGCCGCGACGGTGCTCGAGATCCGCTACTACAACATTGCCCAGGCGATGCAGAAGTTCGGCGGCCTCGCCATGCAGGGACCGGTCATCGCGGTAAAGACGGTCAAGTGACGACGTCATCCTGAGCTTGCGTTGTCATCCTGAGCTGACAGTGTCATCCTGAGCGAAGCGAAGGATCTGCACCTATGACATCGGGCGCGCCACCACCGGCGCGCCCCGCTCATCTTGACGACGCCCACGCCGTTGCCACTATTGGGCAGTCCCTGTCGAGAGGTGCTCGAGATGAAGCATGCTGTGGCAATCCTCCTCGCGGTGACTGGTGCGTGCGCGGGCAATCCCGCTCCAGGCGCGCTCCAGCCCACCCCTGCGCAACGCACGCAGGCGGGAGGCGCCCACCTCAATCGCGACGTGATCACCGAGGCAGACATCGCCGCGGATCCCGCGTTGAAGGCGCAGTCGGTGCTCCAGTTGATCCGGGTACTCCGCCCCCATTTCCTCACGGATCGCGGGACCAGCGGGATCACGTCCCAGGACGAACGGGGCAACACGTACGGTGACCCGGAGGCGGGAAAGGTCCACGTCTCAATCGACAATGGCCGCATCGAGTCGCTGTCTGCGCTGGAGAGCCTGCATGCGAGCAACGTGGTGGAGATCCGTTTCCTGAGCGTCGCGCAGGCGATGCAGAAGTTCGGTTCGATGTCCCGGCAGGGGCCGGTGATCTTCGTCAAGACAGCGAAGTAGACCGCCGGGCATGAAAACGGGGCACTCCAGGAAGGAGTGCCCCGCTTTCGTGCTCAGGAGAATCGAGCGACTACTTGTCCCACCACACGCGCGTGAGGTACGTGTCCGCGCCCTGACGGCCGACCGCATCCGCCAGCGCTTCCTTGTTCACGCCCTGCTCCGCTGTGGAGTAGGGAATGCGGCGAGGGATCGTTGGCACATCGGGATAGGCCGAGGGACCCATCCGGATGTGGTTTGGGTTTCCCGTGCGGCGCCACTCGCTCCACGCTTCCGTGCCCTGCGTGAAGAGCGCGATCCACTTCTGGAGCCCGATCTGCTGAAGCCCCGTTGCGCCGCCCGCGTATGCGACGCCCGGCATCGCGAGGTACGCCGCGGCCTGCGCCGCGGTGCCGCCCCACTGCGTGATCGATGCCGTAACGCCGGCATCATAGAACGCCGCCGCCTGAGCGGCAGTCAGCCCGCCAATGCCGCGGTTCGCCGCTTCGGCCCGGATGAAGGCGACCTCGGCGTACGTCATCAGGTACGACGGCGTACGCTTGCCAGCCGACGTGCCGAATACGCCGTACGCCGTGGAGCCCGGGTAGAAAATGGCACCGATGCGCGACGTCGTGTTGAAGAACGGCGTCACGGTCACGTTGTTCAGCCCATTCTGCAGTCCGGCGTACTTGGTCGGATCGGCCTTCGTGGGCTGGGCATAGATCGCCACACGCGGGTCACCGAGCCTGACCATCGTGTCGAGCAGCGTGCGCGAAACGCGATGATCGTCGCGCGTCGAGAAGTTCGCCGACCACGGATTGTCGAACACGCCGTCGCCCGGCCACACGAGGCGGGCGTTGTCAGCGTTGGAGGCGAAGACGCCGCCAGGCGCGGCAAACGCCGCGGCGAGCTCCGCCGTCGCCTTGGCTGGATCT
>JBKJMP010000425.1:0-13042 GCA_046596395.1 Gemmatimonadaceae bacterium | reverse complement strand
TCACTTCGACGACATCACGCATTCGCTCGTGGGCGGCTTCTATCAGGGGTGGGACCTGCATCCGGCGCAGATCGTGACGCGCTACGCGGCGTTGTATGCGTTCTTCTTGGATGGAATCGATGCGGCGGCGGCACGGCTGTCGAACTTCGTGAACAAGGCGGCGCAGGCCACGCTCGTTGGGGACGTGTTCGATGATGCGGCAACGGGACAGGGACTGCTCAACTTCTTCCTTCGCGGCGTCAATTCTGCCGCGATCACGGAGGAAGCGGCGTTGAAGTTGACGAGCCTGTCGATCGAGGAGCTTGAAGGGCGGTCATTCGTGAAGATCCTCAAGAGTCGAGCGAAATAGTGGGACGATGAACTGCGACGAGTACCTCGCGATCCTCGCCGCCACGTCGGCGGACGAGGTCCGGCCCGAGCGCCTGCCGGGCCATGGCGCAACGTGCCTACATTGCCAGCGGGCGACGCGGCTGGTGATGGAGCGCGAGCGTTCGTTCGCCGGTCTCGACGGCAGCTTGCACTCGCAGGTTCCCGCGGTGGGCATCCCGACCCCTGCCCTCGTGGCGCATCGTCACCGGCTCGTGAAGCGCCTCTATCTCGCCGGTCTCGCCATCATCGTCGCCGGCTCGGTTGGCTTCTGGGTGAGCAAACGGCTTGTGGTTAACCCCACGGCACTCGACGCTTTGGCCGAGCGCGCATTCCTGGTGCAGTGCATGAGTGCGGAGGAGGCCGCCGCCATCGCGCGTCCGCTGCTCGGGTTGAACGGCCTGATGACCTACAGAGGAGATCCTGGCCGAGGGGTCGTCACGATCCGTGGGACGCCGGCGCAGATTCGCGAAGTCAGCGCAGCGCTCGACCATGCTGAACAACGTGGGCTGCGGGCATGCAAGGTGGGTACTGCGGTTCCCGTCCCGTAGCGGCCGCCGGATCAACCCACTCGCGGATGCGTGGTATGGGGAAGGACCAATCGCGAACGTCTCGGACGCCGCCGAGCAGTGGAGAGTCGCGGCAGAACATCGTCCATGCCGCCTCGATGTCGGTGCGGTAGAACGCGATCGGCTCATTGCCGAACGCTGCCGAGGAGATCGCTCGCTCGAGGTCGAGGTGCGGCGATGTCTCGCGGCGGCGGAGGATCCCGGGTCCATGTTCGACGGCTCGCCTTCCTTGACCTTTACAAGTCGTTGCTGCAGAACGTGTTAAGCGCGCACGCCCTGAGTGACCTCATCAGGCGTCGACTCAGCGCACACAACGGTGGCGCGAGCGCGGAAGGACCCGAAATCGCGACTGAGCCCGTTCCCGCGAGTTTTCCGCCTCTTTGGGTATGCGTGGGTGGCCAATCGGTCGCCGGGACCGCATGCTATCCCGGAAGTCGTCCAGTTCGATGATGTTCCGGAGTCGACGGTGGAGGTGGGATGGAGCAACGCGGTGACATCACGATCCTCCTCAGCGCCGCCAATGGTGGTGATGCCGAGGCGATGCGGACGGTGCTCTCGCTCCTCCACGACCGGCTTCGCGTCATCGCGCACCGGCAGCTCGCGCGTGAGGCCGGTGGCCACACGCTCGAGACGGATGGCCTCGTGAACGAGGCGTTCTTGCGGCTCCTCGGTGTGGAACGCGTGCAGTGGCAGGACCGCGAACACCTGCTCGCAATTGCCGCGCGCATGATGCGACGCGTGCTCATCGACTACGCGGATCGCCGCCGCGCCCAGAAGCGCGGTGGCGGCGAAGCAGACGTATCGCTCGATGAAGCAGTGATCGCAGTCGAGAAGTACGCCGACGAGCTGCACGCGCTCGACGAGGCGCTCGTGCGCCTCGAGACGGTGAACCCCCGGTACAGTCGCGTTGTGGAATGCCGCTTCTTCGCCGGCATGAGCATCGAGGAGACGGCGCAGATGCTCGCGCTCTCGCCGGCGACGGTGAAGCGCGACTGGGTGACCGCGCGCGCCTGGCTCAATCGGGAGCTGCAGGCGTGATCGACGTCGCCGCCGAGCGCTGGGAGATGCTCGAGTCATTGTTGCATGCTGCCATCGAGCGGCCACCGTCATCACGCGCGGCATTTCTCGCCGGCGCCTGTGCCGATGCGGTCATGCGTGCCGAGGTGGAGTCGCTGCTACGGGCGCATGACGAGGCGGGGCCTCTCGACGCGCTCTCGGCGGTGGTGATGTCGCCGCTACTACAGTCGAAGGACGGTGGAGTGCCGGTCACTGGTGCGACGATGAGTGGCGCGGCGCCGCCAGTGCTCGAGCGCTACCGCATCGGGGAGAAGCTGGGCGGCGGCGGCATGGGCATCGTCTACCGCGCGCGTGACGAGCGCCTCGATCGTGACGTCGCGCTCAAGTTCCTTCCGCCGCACATGAGCACGGACGAAGCGGCGAAGAAGCGCTTCCTTGTCGAGGCGCGCGCGGCCGCATCGCTGGAGCATCCGAACATCTGCACGGTGCACGAGATCGGCGAGACGACTGACGGGCAGTTGTACATCGTGATGGGCTGCTACGAGGGGCAGACGCTCGACGTCCGCATCGCGAGCGGTCCGATGACGCCGGGTGAGGCGATCAGAATCGCGTGCGAGCTGGCACGTGGCCTCGCGAAGGCGCACGACCGCCGCATCGTGCACCGCGACGTGAAGCCCGCCAACATCATGCTCACCAATGATGGGCTGGTGAAGATCCTCGACTTCGGTATCGCGAAGCTCGCGGACAGGAATGTCACGCAGAGCATCGGCGTGATCGGCACGCTCGCGTACATGAGTCCCGAACAGGCGTTCGGGGAGGCCGTCGATTCCCGTGCAGACGTCTGGGCCCTCGGCGTGGTGCTGTACGAGATGCTCACGGGCCAACGGCCGTTCCGCGGGCCGGGCCAGCAGGCGGTGTTGTACTCCATCCTCACGGGCGAGGTGGAACCGGTCGAGACGAGCGAGCGGTCGATTGCTCCGCAGATCGATATGCTGCTGCAGCGCGCGCTGGCCAAGAAGCCGGAGGATCGCTTTGCCAGCGCAGCCGAGATGCTCGTCGAGCTGAGTGCGCTCGAGGCGGCCCTGCGTGCAGTCGATTCGCCGCCGGTGATGGCCGGCGCACGCGGCGGCAATGCGGTGGCGCCCTCCACAGCCCCGCGATCCAAATCGATGCTCACGCTGGCGGGGGAGCGGCGTCATGCGGCGGTGGTCGTCACGGGACTCGCAGATCACGGGGCGCTGATCGAGCATCTTGCCCCGGAGGAGGTGGACGGCATCCTCCGCCGCGTTCGCGACATCGTGACGGATGTGGCAACACGGCACGGCGGCATCGTGAATCATTTTACGGGCGACGAGGCCGTCCTGCTGTTCGGCGTGGCCACGTCGCACGAGGACGACTCGCTGCGTGCGGTGCGCGCCGCCCTCGAGCTCCACGCGCGGGTGCGCGCGCTCCCGCCGCCGGGGATCAGTGGCGTGCAGGTGCGAATGCGCTCGGGAGTGGATACGGGTGCGCTCATCGCGCGACGCCTGCGCGCGGGCGACCGGCGCTTCGGGCTCACTGGCGCACCCCTTGACGTGGCCACCAGGCTGGCCGCACTCGCGGGAAGCGACGTGGTGTTTGTCAGCCCCGATGCGCATCGCCTGGTCGCATCGCTCGTGGAGAGCGAGCCGACGGCACCGGTGATGCTCCAGTCCGAGTCGGCACCCGTGACGCCGTATCGCGTCATCGGCGAGGCCGGCGGCGATGGACGTTTCGCGATGGAAGACCGCACTGAGCGCACGCCCTTCGCGGGACGCACGCGCGAACTGCAATCACTCGAGGAGGTCCTTGCCGCGGCCATGGCCGGCGATGGAGGGCTGGCAGTCATCGTCGGCGATCCCGGTGCGGGCAAGAGCCGCCTGGTCTTCGAGCTCCGGCAGCGCATCGACGAATCGAGGGCGCACCTCGTGCTCGGCCGCTGTGATACGTACGGCGGAGCGACACCCTACCTCCCATTCGTGCAGGCACTGCGCGACCTGCTTGGCCTCGGGTCGAGTGGCGGCGCCCTCACGGATGCGGAGGTGCTGGAGCGCGTCCGCGCCGTTGATGCGTCGCTGGAGGAATTGCTTCCGCTGTACTGCGCACTCCTCGCTGTCGAGTCCACGGTGCATCCACTCCCTCGTCACCTGCGGGGCGAGCAGCTGCAATCGGAGATGCTCGAGGCGCTGGCGACGCTCTTCACGCTGGCGGCCGCCCGGCGTCCGGTCGTGCTGCTCCTCGAGGATTGGCACTGGTCCGATGATGCGTCGCGTCGCGCGCTCGAGCAGCTGGCGGAGATCGCGCCGGCGCACGCGCTGTTGCTCGTCGTCACGTGCCGGCCGGACAGCAGTATCGAGTGGAAGTCCTCCGAGCGGGGATTGCTGCTGCACCTGCGTCCCCTCTCGCTCGAGGGCTCGACGGAGATCATCCGCGGCGTGCTGGGTGTTGAGCGCGTAGCGCCGGAGGTCGCGCAGCAGCTGCATGAACGCACCGGGGGCAACCCGTTCTTCCTCGAGGAGGTCTGTCGCGCGCTTCTCGAGCAGGAGCTCGTCGTGATTCGCGGACGCGACGTAGTTGCCGACGACTCCATGGCGGCCGTGCAGCTGCCGGAGACGGTACAGGCGGTAATTCGCACGCGGCTCGACCGTCTCGAACCGGACACGCGCGATACCCTGCGCGTTGCGTCAGTGATTGGCCGGGAGTTCACGCGGGCAGTGCTCGATGAGCTCACGGATGGCGGTGATGAGGGGCCACGGCTCAACGAGCTCCGGCGTGCGGGCCTCATCGAGCAGACGAGCGTGGGCGCGCATCCCGCGTATCGCTTCAAGCACGTGCTCACGCAGGAGGTGGCGTATGACACGCTCCTCGAGCACCAGCGCGAGGTGCTGCACGGCAAGACGGCGGAGGCGATCGAGCGCCGGTATGCCGACCGGCTGGACGATCACCGCGAGCGGCTCGCCCATCACTACAGTCGCGCCGGCGAGTGGCTGCACGCGGCGACGCACGGCATTGCTTCCGCGGATCGCACGAATGCACTCAGCGAGTTCGCCGACGCGCTCGCCATGCTCGATCGTACGCGTGCGTGGGTCGAACACGTCGATGACGAGGATCGCCGGCGCGACTTGCTGGCCGACGTCTTCTTCCGGCAGGAGCGTCTGTGCGAGACGCTCGGACTGCGCTCGAGACAGATTGCGATCGTCGAGGAGCTCATCGCGCTGCTCGCGCCACATGGCGGGTCGCGACGACTGGCCGAGGCGTACCTCCGGCAGGGAGACGTGTTCATCCTGCTGCGGCGCTTCGATGCCGCGGATCGCGCCCTTGCGACGGCGTCGCGGCTCAGCCGCGAGCTCGGGGACCGCGCCGGCGAGCGCAACGCCGCACGCAGCGCCGGACTCCTGCGCTCGCACGAAGGCCGGTACGAGGAAGCGGTCGCCGCAGTCGAGCGGGCACGCACGCTCGATCATGAGCTTGGCGAGACGGCCGCGGCCGCCGGCGACGTCGCGAGCCTCGGGAACGTGCTGCGACGCATGGGCCGTCCACGCGACGCGATCGAGGCGCTCGAGCAGGCACGCGACCAGCTGACCGCTGAGGAGGATCCCACGAAGTGGTGCTCGGTCGTCACGGTGTTGGCGTGCGCGCATCGCGACCTTGGCGACGATGCGACGGCGCTACGCTACCTGAAGGAAGTTCGCGAGATGGCGGTCGAACGGCGCATGTCCGTCATCGCGTCGTTCTGTCTTCCCGCCATCGCGCACATCCAGCTCCAGCAGGGCGACGTTGAGGATGGTCTCGCCACGTATCGTCAGGCGGCGGACCTGAGCCGGCGAGCCCGCCATGCCGACGGCCTCGCGCAATCCCTTCGCGCGCTCGGCGAGGTACTCTACGGCCTCGGTCGATTCGAGGAAGCCCTACCGTGCCTGCACGAGGCAGCCGACATCTTCGCGCAGCTCGAGGATCCCGACACCGAGTCGCTCCTGTGGCAGCGTCTCGCCATGGCGCACGAGCAGTGCGGTCGTGCCGCCGAGGCTGAGAAACTGTGGGAGCGCGTTCACGCGCGGTGCGAAGGAGCGGGGGATGTCGCTGGGGAAGCTGCGGCCCTGGAGGGCGTTGCGCGCTGCGCGCGGCTCGCCGGCGTTCGCGAATCGGCTATGTCCACCTACGAGCGCGCGCTCGGTCGTGCCGTCACCGCCGGTGATCACGTGCGCGAAGGCACGCTGCGCAACACGCTCGGCCTGCTTCGCTGGGAGGATGGCTCGTACGTCGAGGCGCTGCGACAGTACGAGGCCGCACTGCGACTCTGTCGCGAACAGAAGGATCGGGTGCACGAAGGGCTCATCCTCAACAGCCTGGGCGCGACCCTCCTCAAGCTGCAACGGTACGACGAAGCACGAACGGCGCTCGAGGACGCGACGCGGCTCAATGCGCACACTGGCGAGCGTCGCCTGGAAGCCCATTCGTGGGCTGTCCTTGGTGACAGTCTCCTCGAGACGGGCCGCGCGGGTGAAGCGCGGGTGGCGTTCGAGCGCTCACTCGCACTGCGTCCGGCCCTTCACGATCGGCGCGGGGAGGGCTGGATGCTCGAGCGCGTCGCGCGCGCCATGTTTGGCGAAGGGCGCGCAGCCGAAGCACAGGATATCGTGAACGCTGCTCGCGCGGTTGCCGAGGAGGTCAATGATGCCGTCCTGGCCTCCGCGCTCGATCGCGCGCTGACCACGCCACTCCGGCGTGCGTCCGGCCCCACACCTCCACCGTCACAGGTGACCTGATGCCCCGCTACATCATCGAACGAGAAGTCGGCAAGCTGACGGCGGACGACTTGCGCAGTGCGGGCCTCCGCTCCAACACGGTCCTCTCCGAGATGAGCGGCGTCATCTGGATCAAGAGCTACGTATCGGATGCGGAGGGAAAGATCTACTGCGAGTACGAGGCGCCGAATGCCGAGGCGGTCCTCGAGCATGCCCGCAGGAGCGGGCTGCCCGCGAACCGCATCTCGGAGGTCTCGATGGAGATCAGCCCCGCGATGTTCGTCTAGCCCCAACGAGGCTGCTCGTCCGGGCTGATGCCGAGGAACGACTTGCCGACGATCTCGTGCGTGAGCATCGAGTTGGCGGGGTGGATGCGGCTGAGTCGCGCGTCGCGGAAGAGGCGCTCAAGTCCGGCGCGCTGGAAGATGCCGAGCCCGCCACTCAGGTCCATCGCGCGATCGACGACGCGCCACGATCCTTCCGCCGCGTGATACTTCGCCGCGAAGAGCTTCGCGACCCACATCGCTCCGTGATCCACACCGCTCGACCAGTCGTCGGCAATGCGGTCCAGGTGCGGTCCGATCCCCTCCAGCTCGATGGCCATCTCGGCCACACCGTGCTGCACTTCCGGGTGATAGGCCATCGAGCGCGTGAGGGCCATGGAATTCTTCTTCTTCACCTGATCGAGCGTAATGTCGAGTGCGCGCTTCGCCATGCCGAAGTAGATGTTGCCGAAGCCGACCAGCGCCCACATGAGCACCGAGAGCACGAAGTGATCGATTCCTGCTGCGCCAGCGGGCACGACGCGCGCGATGTAGCGATCGGGCACGAACACGCCGTCGAGGATGGTGTCGTCGCTGCGCGTGGCGCGCATGCCCATCGTGTTCCAGGTATCGCGAACGGTGTAGCCCTCGGTGTCGCGCGGCATGAAGGCATGCACGATCTTCGGACTCGTTGGATCACTCGTGTCGACGCCGTGGATGCCGAAGTACGTCCACACTGGCGTGAGGCTGCCGAATGCCTTGTGTCCGGTGAACCGATATCCGCCGTCCACCCGCTCGGCCCGCGTCGTGGACAGGAGTAGCGGGATGTCGTTGCCGCTCTCGGCGTGCCCGGCCGCGAAGATGTGTCCGCGCGCAGCTTCCTCGAGGATCCACTGCAGGGACTTGTCGCCCGCGCGCCAGAGATCAGCGGCGACGCCGAGCCAGTAGAGGTGCATGTTGAGCGCGAGCGCCGTTGGCGCGGCGTAGTACGCGAGGCGTCGCTGCTCCTGCGCCATCTCGGCGAGCGTCAGTCCGGCGCCGCCGAGCTCCTGGGGGATCGGCAGGGTGAGGTATCCTGCGGCTTGCAGCTCCTGAAAGTCTTCGGTGAAGAAGACGTTGTCGCGATCGTAGCCCGCGCTCCGCTCGTGGCAGCGGATCAGGATGTCGTCGGTGAGGACGGACGATGGAAGGGGGGGCGCGGAAGCAGTCATGAGGTCGCCTGGCGGGAAGGGGTTCAAGGGAACCGCCACGGAGGCCGTTCCCGATCGAGTTGCCAGCCTCCTAGGCGGAAACGGCGAGCGAACTAGCTCATTGAGCTCGTACCGGGCGGGTGCGCCCCTGCTTGATCCTCGTCGAGCGTTATAGCTGTCAACGTTCTGTCCAGCGAACTGGAGCGCCGAGGTCGTGCCCCTCAGCGTCAGTGCCCAGCTGGTCGACGGGTTGCCCTTCGCAACGCAGCTTGGCCCGCCACCGTGTGCCGTTTCCGTCTGTGCTCCGCTGATCTCTGCTGAACGAGCGACGTACTGTTGACCGAATTGTTGGATCGTCATGGTCAACGTTCCGCTCATGGCAATCCTAGGAGCTTCGAAAGGACCGGTGACGCATCAAATGTGTGCTTCGTATCTCCAATAGTCGGCAATATCGACCGAAGTGACTAGATACTGTCTGAAAATTCAGATCCGTGCTCGGGTCGGGCAAAGTGACGCTGATTCGTCAGCGTCGTCTTTTGCTTGTGAACCTTTTCTCCTCCCACTCCAAATTGCTCATGCGTCGTAGGTTGCCGACCCTATTCTCAACTCGCCTGGCGCGTTTCGGCGCTGGCACATTGCTCTGCTCGCTGGCCGCTTGCGGCGGTGGCGGTGACTCGACATCGATTCCAACGACGCCGACCACGCCAACGACGCCCACCACCCCAACGCCCCCCACGCCGGTGGCTGCCACCGTCCAGTTCGCGCCCTCGGTTGACGCAGCGACGCGGGGGCGAGTGCAGGCCTTCGTCGGAGTCGGAGACTCGATCAGCACAACCGGGACAGGGAAGCTGAATACGGGCAACGTCGCGCTCTCTCCCGTGGTTGCCGTGAACGCCGCTGGCGATGCGTTGCTCGCCGGTGTCGTGGCGCCGAACGGCACCTTGGCGATGGACGCAGCCTCCACCGCGCAGCTGATCGTTCGTATCCTGCTGCCCGTCCGCATCATCGAAGCGACACCGGCCGCAGCGCTCAATCAGTACATCTCGACGCACGCTGACTTTGCGGCGTTGTCGGACTCGATTACCACCCTTGCCCGGCGCGGCGAATCGTTCACCGCGTCCAGTCCGACGATCGCGATCGGGGCGCGCATTGCAACAGGAGCGACCGCGTCCTTCCAGCCGGCGATGGCTCGCATGCCGGAGAGCGCTCGCTCGGCAGCATTGGCGGGTGAGAGCGTCGCCGCATTTGCCCGTTACGCCAGGGTCGAAATTCAGGGCGCCGGTGCAGCGCCACCCCTACTGGCTGGCGGAACGATCACGTTCAAGAACCAATCCTTCGTTCCGTTCTCGATTCAGTCGTCCAGCGATAGTCGCCGCGTCGTCGTGACGGGCGCTAACGTCTGCGTGTTGTGCTGGTCTGTTGGGTTCACCGCCGGGGACGGCACCGTGCGCGCGACTGCAGATGGTCCGCTGACGCTCACGGTGAAGCTGGACAAGGAACTGGTGATCGGACAGCTGGTGATCGACTTCGCTAATTCACTGATGACGATGATCGGCATCAAGTTTCCGAACGACGCCCAGACGGTGACCCAGATCTACGCCAGCGTGAACAAGACTGGGGTGCTCAGCGACCTGATGGCCGGAAAGCAGGCATTTCCGGCGGTCATCTCCGCCGCCACCACTGCGGCGATCAGCTCCGGGCCGGACCTGTTCGACCTCGCGTTGAAAAAGGGCCTCCTTCCCAGGAACATCTTCACCGGCGTGGCGAAGATGGTGCTCGGCGTCCTTCTGAAAGCCGACCAGGCCGTTGCGGTGTTGAAGGCGCCAATCACGGCGGCCGATGCGGCGCTGTACTGGAACGCGGAGCCGGAAATTGCCGATGCGTGCTTCGAGAAGTTCAAGTTGTACGGCGGTTGCGCCGACAGCGTGACGATCCTCACGCGCGGAATGGAGGTCGGCTCGATTGGTGGCAGCGCGAGCCTCCTCGCAAACGTCTTCGATGACAAGCGGCGGCTGATGGTCGGACGGGTGCCGGACTGGTCCAGCAGCAGCACTGGAATCGCGACGATCGATGCCGCGGGTGTGCTGAAGTCCGTGGACAACGGCGCGGTGATCGCGACCGCCAAGGCGGGGTCGAAGCAGGACACGGCCACGGTTCTCTCGGCCCTGACGGGCTCGTACGCGCTCAAGGAGCTGAATGGAATACTGATCCCCGGAGAGACGTATCGCGACTCGCTCTACGTGATCACAACCAGTTCCGGATCCTTGTCGCTCGGCGGTGGCGGTACTTTCGGGTACTCGGTAGCTGCGCAAGGCGCGAACGTTCGCAATGCCCAGAAGTTCGACGAGGGCTCAGCGGGATCGGGCACGTACAAGGTGACCGGAAGCTCCGTGCGCTTCTTCCTCGTGCAGAAGACCGGCGCCATCGACAGCCTGTCGGTCATGAGCGTCAGCAAGAACGAGATGAGTGGCAGCGCCGTGTCCGACGGCGAAGGCGCCAGCGTAAAGCTCAAGAAGCAATAGACGAGCGATCTTCAACGGCCGGCTCCTATCACGGGGAGCCGGCCAGCACGGCGCCGCTCGCGTTCCGGTCCGGGGGCTCGACGCCCATCAGGTGGTGGACGAAGAAGTCCCACCGCTTGCGGTCGCCATACTCGCCGCCGGACGTGTGATCCGCACCGGGAATGACGAGGAGGTCGAACGTCTTCCTGGCCTTGATCAGCGCGTTCGCGACCTGAAGCGTGGACGACGGATCGACATTGCGGTCCATCTCGCCGACGATGAGCAGCAGCTTCCCTTGAAGCCGGTGTGCGTTGTCGACGTTCGACGCCGCGCTGTAGTGCGCGCCGACCTCGCCCATCCATTGCTCGTTCCACCAGATCTTGTCCATGCGGTTGTCGTGACAACCGGCCGACGACACCGCAACCTTGTAGAACTCCGGATGGAACAGCAGCGCGCCCATGGAGCTCTGGCCGCCGGCTGACGTTCCATAGATGCCGACGCGATTGATGTCGTAGTAGCGATACTTCGCGCCAACCGCCTTGTGCCAGAGAATGCGATCGGGAAATCCGGCGTCGCCGAGGTTCTTCCAGGCGATGTCGTGGAAGGCCTTCGAGCGGTTCGACGTGCCCATGCCGTCGATCTGCACGACGATGAAGCCGAGCTCCGCGATCTGCTGCATGCCGAGGTGCGCGGAGAAGGTCTTCGGGACGAATGAGCTGTGCGGGCCCGCGTAGATGTTCTCGATCACCGGGTACTTCTTGCGCGGATCGAAGTTCATCGGGCGGACGATGATGCCGTAGATGTCGGTCACGCCATCGCGCCCCTTGGCGACGAACGGTTCCGGCGCCTTCCACCCCATCGCGAACAGCGCCTTCGCATCCGCACGCTCGAGCTCCGCGACGAGGCCGCGATCGCTCGTGCGTCGCAGCTCGAACACCGGCGGCTGGTCGATGCGCGACCAGGTATCGAGGTAGTACCGCATGTCCTGCGAGTACGACACGGTGTGCATGCCGTCCGCCTCGGTCATCGCGACGAGACCCGTGCCGTCGAAACCGATGCGATACGCCTGGACGAAGTACGGGTCCTTCCCCTTGTTCATTCCGCTCGCGGTGAACCAGATCTGCTTCGCGACGGTATCGACCTTGTCGACGCCGCGCACGACCCATTCACCGGACGTGATCTGCCGCTTCACCGCGCCGGTGACGCCATCGTACAGGTAGAGGTGGTTCCACCCATCGCGCTCGGACATCCAGATCGTCTCGCGACCATCGTTCATGTCGAGACGGTAGCGCTTGGCCGAGTATTCGAAGAAGGTCGGGGTGCGCTCGTCGATGACGGCGCGCGTCTGCCCGGTGACGGGATCGATCTCGATGATGCGATAGACCTGGTGGCCGCGCTGGTTGTACTCGAAGTGCACGGCGCGTCCGTCTCGGCGCCAGTTCAGTGGCGTGACGTCGTATGCATTCGGGAACAGCGCGTTGTCGACGTTGACCTGCGTGCGCGCCGCGATCTCGAAGATCACCGGCTGCTCGACGTCGAGCACGTCGCCGGGCTTGTTGTAGATGCGTGACGAGTGCTTCGGCTGGAGTTGGTCTTCCGGTGACGACTCGACGAAGTGCACCTCGCGCCGGAAGCCGGGCTTGATGCGATAGGCCGCAATGCGCTTCGAGTCCGGGGACCAGCTGAGCGACCGCGCGGCGTAGGCGTTGCCTTCGGTGCCGTCGGTGCTGAGGAGGATGCCGTCCTTGGCGCCAACTTTCCTTATATGAACGTTGTAGTTCCGGACGGTCGCTTCCCACTGGGAGTCTGGTGAGATGCGCGGGGGGACGACGTCGTTCGGGAGCGTACCGTAGAGCCCACCACCGAAGTCACGGCCAGGTCCGGGTCCTCCCGGCGCCGGTGTCGGCACGCACTGATAATCGCTGAGCGTGCACCGGAACCGCGTGCTGTCGGGAGAGAACGTGATCGCGGTTCGATCGTCGGTGAACGTCAGGCCATTCAGCGGAAGCGAGTCTGCATGAACTGGACGCTTCATTGCGGTGCCGAGTGCCTGTGCCAACCTCGCATGCTCGAAGGCCGGTGTTCGCGCACCCGTTTCCGCGTTGAGCACGATGTACGACATCCCCGTCGGCGTGGTCTTCCGGTACCACGCGTGAGACGTGCGCCCGATCCAGGCCGACTGGTTGACCGAGTTGACGATCTTCCCGCGCAGCCGTGCGGCGAGAGAGTCGGCGCGCAGGTAGTCGGACGCTGTGCCCTGTGCGCCTGCCATGGTGGGCAGAAGCGCAAGGAAGGCGGCTGTGAACAGGCTGCGGCGCATCGGAGTAGAGGGGTTGGAAGGGGGGAGGGAGGTCCAGTTTAGGTATGATGCCG
>JBKJMP010000294.1:0-2874 GCA_046596395.1 Gemmatimonadaceae bacterium | reverse complement strand
CACGATCGCCTGGACGCGCTCAAGCGCGTGCTCGTGCAGAGTGGAGCGACGTCGTCGCGGACGCGCGCGGCGCTCGTGACTCGCCTCGCCACCGACACCGCATTCGTGCGCGCCCTCACGGCGCCGCAGGCGTCCACATCGACGCCGAATGCGGCAGTGCTCGCGGCGCTCGAGAAGTTCTCCGTTGCGACCGACTCGGGCCTGCCGGTCGAGCTGTGGAACACGGAAGGCCAGCGCATCGCCAACATCGGCGGCGACGTGCGTGGCGACTCGGTGGCTGCGCTGCCTCCCGAGATGCGCTCACTGCGGGGCACGCGCGTGAGCCCGGTACCCACCGGCACCTCGGGGAGCGACAGCGCCCAGCTCGGCGCGCTGTACGCGGCCAATGGCCGCGTGTACTACTGGGCCATCACGCCCGTGCTCCGCGATTCGCAGCGGCT
This sequence comes from Gemmatimonadaceae bacterium, assembly GCA_046596395.1. GTDB lineage: Bacteria > Gemmatimonadota > Gemmatimonadetes > Gemmatimonadales > Gemmatimonadaceae > AG11. The sequence continues at coordinate 2,434 of JBKJMP010000294.1, read as the reverse complement.
CGGGTTCGTGGTCCAGCAACGCCGGATCGTCCCCAACGCGGCCGTCGTGCAGACGGTGAAGGACCTCTCGGGGGAGGACGTCACGGTCTACCTTCGCAACGCGACCGACGATTTCTGGTCGTCGCTGGACGGGCTGCCGGCGGTCCGTCCGTTGGCGCGCGACACCACTGCCGACGGCTTCGTCTCGACGCGGGCATCGGGGGTGAGGACGCTCGGGACCGAGGGACGCGTCGCGGGAACCCCGTACCTGTTCACGTTCGAGGCACCCGAGAGCAGCATCGTGGCGCAGCCTCGTGCGACGATCCGTCGCATCGCACTCCTCAGCATCCTGGTGCTCGTGGGAGCGGTGCTCGTGACGTGGCGCATCAGCCGGCGCATTACGCGCCCGCTCGTGGAGCTCACGACCGCCGCGGAGGCCATCGCACAGGGCGAGTACGCGCGCCGTGTCGAGCTGAACAAAACCTCGTCGGACGAGGTTGAACGCCTGGGCGCGAGCTTCAACCGGATGGCGGGGGAAGTGGAGGCGTCGCAACAGGAGCTCGCATCGCAGGTGGAGGAGGCGCTCGCCACGTCCGAGGAGCTCGAACAGACGAACGTTGAGCTCCAGGGCGCCTCCTCCGCCGCGGCGGAAGCACGCGACGCCGCGCTCCATGCCAACCGGGCGAAGAGTGATTTTCTCGCCGTGATGAGTCACGAACTCCGGACGCCGCTCAACGCGATTGGCGGGTACACCGAGATCCTCCAGCTGGGGATCTACGGTGAGCTGAACCCGGCGCAGCATGACGCCCTCCAGCGCATCGTGCGCAGCCAGCAGACTCTGCTTTCGCTCATCAATGACGTCCTGAACTTCGCGAAGATCGAGGCAGGCGCCGTCCGCTATGCCATCGACGATGTGGCACTTGCGCCCGTACTCACGGCAATCGAGGAGTTCGTGGCGCCTCAAATGCTGGCCAAGAGGATCGCGTACAGCGTGCGTCCGTGTGAAGCCGACGTTTTGGTGCGGGCAGATGGGGACAAGCTCCAGCAGATCCTCATCAACCTCCTCTCGAATGCCGTGAAGTTCACATTGGAGGGGGGCCGCATCGACGTCGCCTGCGAGGTGGAGGGGGACTCAGTGATGGTCCATGTGCACGACACGGGTGTCGGCATCGCCGGCGACCGCCTCGAGAAGATTTTCGACCCCTTCATCCAGGTGGGACGCGCGCTCAATCGTCCGCACGAAGGGGTGGGACTCGGCCTCTCGATCAGCCGCGACCTCGCGGCCGCGATGGGCGGATCGCTGCGCGTGGAGAGCACGCTCGGCGAGGGGAGCACCTTCACGCTGCGACTAGCGATGACCGGAGCGACATCGCCGGCCTGACGGGCCGAGCCGCCGTGGCTCGTGTCCTGCTTGGTGGGAGCGCATGATTCGCTCAATCGCGCGCTGGTCGGGCGCACTGACCACACTGCTGCCAGTCGTCGGGCTTGCCCAGGACCCAGCGCCCGCCTACCAGTGCACCGGCCAGACCGTGAGCGGGGTGACGATCCAGCCGTCGCCGCCACCATTTTCGGGGGCGGCCAAGCGGTGGCGCGCGATTGCGCGCTCGGCGGGACTTCATCACGCAACGACCACCACCGACGTCGTCGAGGCGTTCCTTTCGCTCGAGAAGGGCCGCCCCTGCACGGAATTCCGTCGCGCCGAGTCGGAGCGCGTCCTGCGCGCGCAGCCATTTCTCTCCGATGCGCAGGTGGTGGTCGCTCCGGACACGGGTGGAACCGTCTCGGTGCTGGTGACGACCGTGGACGAGATTCCCGTGCTGATCAGCGGACGCATGCGCGGAATCAAGGTCGAGTCGTTGGGCCTTGGCAACGAGAACATCGGCGGTGCGGGACTCCGGGCCGAAGCACGCATCGAGCGCGGCCATGCGTATCGCACCGCATTCGGCGGGCGCGTCCAGCAAGAGGCGCTCTTCGGGCGTCCGTATCGGCTCACGCTCCGGGGCGACCGCTTCCAGCAGGGGTACCTCGCCAGCGCGGAGATGGAGCATCCGTTCTTCACGGACCTGCAGCGCATCTCGTGGCATGCAGGTGTGTCGGCGACCGACACCTACACACGCTTCGAGCGTCCAGCGCGCGACGAGCTCGGCTTGCAGGCGCGCGACGGGAGTTGGGACCTGAGCGGCGTGCTACGCGTGTTCGGCAGGACGACTGTGACGCTCTTTGGTGGCGCGATGACCGGCCGGCGTTTCGATCCCGCCGCCAATGGCATGGTGGTGAGCGACTCCGGCCTCCGCCCGGACACGGGCAGGACGCTACGAGCCAGGTACGAGCCGTTCCATGTCGGTCGCATCGGCGTGACTGCGGGCATCAGGCGCGTGCACTTCGAGACCGTGAACGGCTCGTACCTGGCTCGTAGCGTCCTGCCCGTGTCCGGGCGGAGGCCGGAGTCGCTCAC
>JBKJMP010000176.1:0-5805 GCA_046596395.1 Gemmatimonadaceae bacterium | reverse complement strand
GACCCAACCGCTTCACCCCCGCGGCCAGCAGTGCCGCGAACCCGTGCGCCCGCGTCGCGATGCGCGTCAGTCCCTCGGCGCCGTGATACACGGCGTACATCCCCGCGACTACAGCCAGCAGCACCTGCGCGGTGCACACGTTCGACGTCGCCTTCTCGCGCCGGATGTGCTGCTCGCGCGTCTGGAGCGCCATGCGCAGCGCTGGACGTCCGCTGCTGTCGCGGCTCACGCCGATGATGCGCCCGGGCAGCATGCGCTTGAACTCGTCCTTCGTGGCGAAGAACGCCGCATGCGGCCCGCCGTAGCCGAGCGGCACGCCGAATCGCTGCGTGTTGCCGACGCAGACGTCGGCGCCCCACTCGCCCGGGGGCGTGAGCAGCACGAGGCTCATCAGGTCCGCGGCCACGACCACCAGCGCCTTCGCCTCGTGTGCGCGCGTGCACGTCTCGCGGTAGTCGAGCACCGCCCCGTCCGTCGTGGGGTACTGCAACAGCACGCCGAAGATGTCATCGCCGAACGCGGCAGTCTCGGCGTTCCCAACCGTGACGCCGATTCCGCGCGCGAGCGCGCGCGTGGAAACGACGTCGATCGTCTGCGGGTGACAGCGTGCATCGATCAAGAACGTGTTCCGCACGTCGCCGCCGCGCGTCTGGTACGCGAGGAACATGGCCTCCGCCGCCGCCGTGCCCTCGTCGAGTAGCGACGCATTGGCGATCTCCAGGCCGGTCAGGTCCATCACCATCGTCTGGAAGTTCAGCAGCGCCTCGAGCCGCCCCTGCGCGATCTCGGCCTGGTACGGCGTGTACGCGGTGTACCAGCCGGGATTCTCGAGGATGTTTCGCTGGATCACCGGCGGCACGAGCGTATCGTGGTACCCGTAGCCCAGATACGATCGACAGATCGTGTTTCGCACGGCGATGGCGCGCAGGTCCGCGAGCGCCTCGTGCTCGCTCCGCCCCCCATGGATGTTCAGCGGCTTTCGAAGTCGAATTCCCTCGGGAATCGTCGCGTCGATGAGGGCATCGAGGCTGGCGTAGCCGAGCTGCGCGAGCATCTGGCCGACCTCCGCCTCATTCGGTCCGATGTGGCGGGGGATGAAGGAATCGGCGGCCGTCAGCGGCGCGTTGCGCGTGGTCGAAGTCATGCGAGCCTCAGGCGCACGCACGTGCGCCGGTAAATGCGTCGGGAGGTGCAAAGCAGTGCGGACGTGTCGACAAAGCTATGTTCGGGGTCAAGCGCCAGGGCGCCGAGACTCTTCATTATAGCGAGCGTGCCATGGGCTGGCGTCTGCTGCTCTCACCACCGATGGATGGCCCCGGTAACATGGCGCTCGACCACGCCCTCATGGCGCACGCCCGCGAGTCGGGCGAGACGGTGCTCCGCGTCTATGGCTGGTCGTCTCGCGTCCTCTCGCTCGGCCGCAACCAGCGTGGGCGCGGCGTTTACGACAGTGCGGAACTGGCGCGGCATGGCGTCACCGTCGTCCGACGACCGACCGGGGGCCGCGCGCTCCTGCATCATCGGGAGATCACATACAGCGTCGCCATGCCCGTGACCGCTGACGACAGCCTGCCGGACCTCTATCGCCGCATCAATGCGCTGCTCATGTCCACGCTCACCGCCTATGGCGTTCCTGCCTCGATCGCCTCGCCGCGCGAGCGCACGGGGTCGCCTGGCTCCCTCCCCTGCTTCGCCCAGCCGGCGCGGGGCGAGATCGTCGCGGACGGTCGCAAGCTGGCCGGTAGCGCACAGTGGCGCGACGCGGGAGCCGTGCTTCAGCACGGCTCGATTCTCATAGACGACGACCAAGCGCTCATCCCGGGCATGATGCGCGAGCCCGCGCAGGCACCGCCTCCCCCGGCAACGTTGCGCCAATACCTCGCCGCGCCGCCGTCGCTCGCCGACTTTGCCGACGCGCTCTTCGAGAGGGTGCGAGCCTCGGAGGACGCCGGCGCCACCGAGCTCACCAGCAGCGATATCGCCGCCGAGCCGCGTGAGACGTTCGTCACGCACTACGCGAGTGCTGCGTGGACGTGGCGGCGGTGACGCCTAAGCGTTGCGCGCGTCAATGCTTGACCGACGCCGTGCCCCTCGTACAACGTTCCCGCGCGCCGAACGCCCTTCCACCGCGAACCATGCCACGCACCGTGCAAGTCTTCACGCGTCCAGTCCGGCTTTCCACTCCGCTGCTGTTCGCCGTACTTGCCCTCGCCGCGTGCAAGGGTACCGAGACTCCGGAAGCATCGGGCCCCGCTGACATCGGTGGGACGCTCGTGATCGCGACGCCCGGCGATGCCCACACGATGCTCCCCATGCTCGTCGCCGACATCACGTCGCGACAGGTCACCGACCTCGTGTTCGATCGCCTCGCCGAAATCGGACCGGACTTGAATTCGGTGAGCGACAAGGGGTTCACGCCGCAGCTCGCCGAGCGCTGGGAGTGGGCACCGGACTCGCTCTCGATTGCCTTCTTCATCAATCCCAAGGCGATGTGGCACGACGGACGCCCCGTCCGCGCCAGCGACGTGCGCTACAGCTTTTCGCTCGCAAAGAACCCCACCCTCGGTTCAGCGGTCGCGCCGCTGATCGTCAACATGGATTCCGTGACGGTGCGCGATTCGCTCACTGCCGTGGCGTGGTACAAGCAACACCTTCCTGAGCAATTCTACGATTTCGTCTATCAGGTGCTCATCGTCCCCGAGCACATCCTCGGCAACACGCCACCCGACAAGCTCGCCGACGCCGACGTCGTTCGCCGCGCCGTCGGGTCTGGACAGTTCAAGCTCGCGAAGTGGGAGCCGGGCGCACGCATCGAGCTCCTTGCCGACACCGCCAACTACCGCGGCCGGCCCAAGCTCGACCGGGTGGTGTTTTCCATCTCCCCGGACTTCACCGCGGCGGTCACGCGCTTCATGTCGGGCGACGCCGACATCTTCGAGAACCTGCGCCCCGAGCATCTCGCCAAGCTGGTCGGCGACACCGCGCGCCGCGCCATGCCCTACCGGTCACTGGGCTACGCATACGTCGTGATGAATTCGGTCGATCCAAAGATGCCGACGCGCCCCCACCCGGTGTTCGGTGAGCGCGCCGTACGTCGGGCGCTCACGATGGCAATCGACCGCCGCGCAATGCTCCGCAACGTGTTCGACACCATCGGCCGTCCACTCTACGGGCCCTTCCCAAGCGGCATCTCCGTCGCGGATACGGGCCTGCCGCAGTTGCCGTATGACACGGTCAAGGCGCGCGCGCTGCTCGACTCCGCCGGATGGGTACCGGGGGCAGATGGCATCCGGGTCAAGAACGGTCGCCGGCTCGAGTTCGGTGTATCCGTGCCCAGTTCCAGCGCCCCGCGGAAGCAGTATGCCGTGCTGCTCCAGGAGGCGTTCCGAAAGGTCGGCGCTGCGGCCAACATCGAAGAAGCCGACTTCGGCGCCTTCTCGGAGAAGCAGTCCAAGCGCCTGTTCGACGCCGAGATCGCACAGTTCAACACCGATCCCAGCGTGTCGGGATTCAAGCAGTCGTGGTCGACATCGGCCATCAAACCCGGCGGCTCGAACTACGGCTCGTACTCGAACGCAATGGTAGACGCGTTGCTCGACAGCTCGATCACGTCGTTTGACCCCGCGCGCACGAAGGCATACGCGCGGCGCGCCTTCGAGACGATCATCGAGGATGCACCTGCCATTTGGCTGTATGAATCATCGACGATCGCAGGCGTCCACCGTCGACTGCGGACCGTTCCCACGCGTGCTGACGGCTGGTGGAGCGGACTCGCGCAGTGGTCGATTCCCGCAAGCCAGCGCTCCGCGCGGGACAAGATCGGACTTCGCCCAACGCCGTAACCCGTGCGGCGGTATCTCGCTGCACGGTTACTGCAGGCCCTCGGCGTCATCGCGTTCGTCACGACGGTGTCGTTCGTCGCCGTGCAGCTCGCGCCCGGCGATCCGGTCACCGCGGCACTCGATGGGCCTGGCATCACTGAGGAGGTGCGCCAGCAATGGCGTGCCAAGTATGGGCTCGACCGCCCAGTCGCGGAGCAGTACTACCGCTGGGTGCTGAATGTCGCGCGGGGAGAGTTTGGGTACTCCTTCTCGCACCGGCGGCCGGTGCGCGACGTCGTCCGCGACGCGATGCCGCGCACATTGCTGCTCGGCGGGGTCGCCTTGGTACTCAGCTTCGCCCTCGGCATCACCGTAGGCCTCCTCCAGGCCGAACGGCCCGGTGGCCGTCGTGACCGCTGGCTGGGACGCGTGCTGCTCCTGCTCTATTCCGTTCCGGACTTCTGGCTTGCGCTGCTCGTCCTCATCGTGTTCGCATTCCGCCTGCGCTGGTTCCCCCCGGGCGGCATGTACGACCCCGTGATGTACGACTACTTCACGGCGCCAGAGAAGGTGATGAACCGGCTGAAGCACCTTGTGCTGCCGGTCGCAACGCTCACGCTGCTCACGGCCGCGTCGATCGCGCGATACCAGCGCGGCGCGCTGCTCGCGGTGATTCCGAGCGACTGGATGCGAACGGCGCTCGCGAAGGGGCTGAGCTGGCGGCAGGCCGTCCGTCGCCACGCCTTTCGGAATGCGCTGCTTCCGACGATCACGCTCTTCGGCCTCGCGCTGCCCGCGTTCGCCGCCGGCGCGATCTTCGTCGAGCGGGTGTTCTCGTGGCCCGGCATGGGCTTCATCACGATCTCGGCGATCGCGTCGCGAGACTACCACCTCGTAACGTCCGGCGTGTTCGTGATGAGCGTCCTCGTCGTGCTTGCCGCGCTCGCCGCCGACATCGCCGTTGCGATGGCGGATCCTCGCGTGCGACTGGGATGACGTGAACAGCGCGGCGAGCTCGCTCGGCGAATCGACGGTACGCCGGCGCCTCCGAAAGGACACGCGCGTCTGGGTTGCGCTCAGTGCGCTCGGGTTCATCGGCCTCACGGCGATCCTTGCGCCGATACTCGCGCCGTACGGGCCAGCTGATCAGCTCGACATCGCGCGGCTCGCCAGCCAGCCCCCCTCGCTTTCCCATCCATTCGGCACCGACCCGTTCAGCCGCGACGTGCTCTCGCGCATGCTGCACGGCTCGCGCGTCTCACTGTCCATCGCCCTTGCCGCGGTGGCGATGTCGGTGACGTTCGGCACGCTGCTCGGCGCGGTCGCTGGATATGCGGGCGGCGCGATTGATGCCATCCTCATGCGAATCGTCGATGCGGCGTTCTCGATCCCTACGCTGCTGCTCGTGATTCTCGTCGTGGCGCTGTGGGGTGACGTCGGACCGGTGTTCCTTACCCTCGTGATCGCTGGTGTGGGGTGGTTTGCCGTGAGCCGCCTCGTGCGTGCGGAGACGCTCGCCGTTCGCGATGCCGACTACGTCGTTGCCGCGCGGGCACTCGGCGTTCCGGCTTGGCGTGTGCTCTTGCGGCATGTGCTTCCAAACGTCATCGGTCCCGCGATCGTCGCGGCGGCACTCAAGGTCGGCAACGTGATCCTGCTCGAGGCGGGGCTGTCGTATCTGGGCATCGGCGTGCGTCCGCCGATGGCGAGCTGGGGCTCGATCATCCAGGATGGTTCGGAGCGCATTGCCGATCTCTGGTGGCTCGCGTTGTTCCCGGGACTCGCAATCCTCGTCACCGTCTTCTCGTGCAATGCGCTCGGCGATGCCTTGCGGGATGCGCTGGACCCGCGTCAGCTTCATTCCTCGTTCGATGACGACACCATTCGGCAAACGGCATGACTGCACCGCTGCTCGAGCTCGATAACCTGCGAACGTACTTCTACACCGACACGGGCGTCGCGCGCTCGGTGGACGGCGTGTCCC
>JBKJMP010000169.1:0-15890 GCA_046596395.1 Gemmatimonadaceae bacterium | reverse complement strand
GCTCCACGACATCGGCAAGCTCGGCGTCTCCAACGGGATTCTCGACAAGAACGGCCCGATGACGCCCGAGGAGCGCGCGCTCGTCGAGCGCCATCCGCGGTACACGCTCGAGATTCTCGAGCGCGTGTCGGCATTCGGCCGCTTTGCATGGACGGCGTCGCTGCATCACGAGAAGCTCGATGGCAGCGGCTATCCGTTCGGACTGACGGGCGACGATCTCGACCTGCCGGCGCGCATTCTGGTGGTGGCAGACATCTACGACGCGCTCACGTCGGACCGGCCGTACCGCGCGGGGATGAACGAGGAACAGGCGAGTGCGATCCTCGAGCGCGAACGCGGAACAAAACTCTGCTCCACGGCGTTGGATGCGCTGAACGCAGTAAGACGCGACGCACAACGACTCACTGCCTGACCAACCACCAAAGACGGTTACCGGTCACCGGTAGCTGCCCGGATACCCGGTCCTTTCGTGGACGCGCTCGAGATCGGGCCGAATCGATCCAGGTGACGAGTGAGCCGGTTGAAGGTGGTTGGTTTCGGGTCACTGACGGGGGAGCGCGACAGCGTTTCTGAAGGAAAGCCACCCTCCGAAAAACGTCAGTTAGCCCGGAACCACCAACCAACAACCGGTTCACCCAGAACCTGGATCGATCGTGGATGTTAGAGGGCTGTCCACGAAAGGACCGGTTATCCGGGCGGTCACCGGAAACCGGTCACCGTCAGTTGGTGCGTCAGGACAAACCCTATTGGCGTTGTTGGTGTCCGAGTGAGTGAAGGCCCATACGAGGATACATCGATGAACAACAAGACTCTCCGCCATCTCGCCATGTACGGCATCTCGCTGCCAACGTTTGCCGTCTCACCGTCGGTGGCCAAGGCGACCGTGTACATGCCCTCGCAGGTTGCTGCGCGCGTCTTTGGCGGCCGTCCGGCCCTGCCTGCCAAGCCGGCTGTCGAGCGCGTGGTAACCGTGGAGACGCCTCACGCTGCGTAGCGCGGTTGACGAACGTCGCGCGCGGTCGTTCCTTCGGGTGATGCGACTCTCCTCCCTTGCGCTTGCCGCGCTGCTCCTCGCGCCGGCCGCCCGCGCGCAATCCGCTGAGAGCACGACGATCATCGTTGTCCGCCATGCCGAGAAGGGCGCTGAGCCGGCCGCTGATCCCACTCTGACCCCAGCGGGCTCAGCGCGAGCCGACGCGCTCGCGGCAATGCTCAAGCATGCTGGCGTCAGTGCGGTCTACAGCACCGAGCTTCAGCGCACCCGGCACACCGGCGCGCCGACCGCGGGTGCGCACGGCCTCACCGCCCAGGTCATCGGCGCTCGCGTCCCCGCCAAGGTGACCGCCGACAGCATCCTCAAGCTGCACCAGGGCAAGACCGTCCTGCTCGTGGGGCACAGCAACACGGTGCCGGGGCTCGTCGCCGCCTTCGGCGCGCCGCAGCCAGCCGAGATCTGCGACGCGAGCTACGACAACCTGTTTGTGGTCACGGTTCCGGCGGCTGGCCCTCCCTCGGTGGTCCGGCTGCGATTCGGCACGGAAACCCCCGCCTGCACGCCGGCCAGCGGGGCGATGAAGCATTGAAGTTGCGCCGATCGCAGCGTTCTGCCCGGCCCGCGCGTCACTTTATTGATATCCCTTCCGCTCCACCATTACGGAGCCCCGGCGGCAGCCGAGGTCCGTCCCACCCAGTTGCACACGCACACATGAAGATCCGTCTTCTCCCCGTTGCTGCCGCGTTTGCGGTGGCCGGCTGCGCCGGTACAAAGCCCGAGACCGCCTCAGTACCTGCACAGAACCCCGCAGCGAACCGTACCGCGCAGGCACCCGGCGGCACGCCCGGCACCCCGCAGGACACCGCGAACCGCGCCCCGGGCGGTCAGGCGCCTGGCGCCGCGGCCGCGCCGCGCCCCTACAATCGCGTCATCACGAGCGAAGCCCGTACACGCCGCGGCATGTTCGCCGCGCATCGCGTCGGTGACAGGCTCTACTTCGAGATTCCGGCGAAGGAGCTCAATCGCGACATGCTGATCGTGGGGCGCTATGCCCGAGCCGCGGCCGCCAACCCCAATCAGCCCGGCGGCGGGTTCGGCGCGTTCGGCGGCGACCAGTTCACGGAAGCGACGCTCCGCTGGGAGCGCCAGGGCAATCGCGTGATCCTGCGCTCGCCGTCATTCGACATCACGGCTGATACGGCGAACTCGGTCTACAACGCGGTGCAGACGGCGAACTACGCGCCGATCGTCGCGATCTTCAACGTCGATACGTACGGGCCCGACAGCGCGGCGGTCGTCGAGGTCACGCGTCTCTTCACCACCGCGATTCCTGAGCTCGTCGCGATCCGCGGCACGCTCGATCCCACCCGCTCGTTCGTCGAGCGCGCGATTGCGTTCCCGGACAACGTCGAGATCGAAGCCACGCAGACCGGCGTCATTCCTCCCGCCGGCGCCGCCGCGGCAGGCCCGCCCGGTGCGCCTCGTCCGGCCACATCCGTGCTCGCGCACTGGAGCCTCGTCCGGCTCCCCGACGTCCCGATGATTCCCCGCCGCTTCGACGAGCGCGTGGGCTACTTCAGCATCCGCAACGTGGACTTCGGCACCTCCGAGCACCGCTCAGCCCAGCGCCGCTACATCACCAAGTACCGGCTCGAGTGTTCGGAGCGGATGGAGGGCAACCTCTGCTACCCGAAGAAGCCGATCGTCTACTACGTCGATCCAGCTACGCCGCCGCAGTGGAAGAAGTTCGTCCGCGACGGGATCACCGAGTGGCAGCCCGCATTCGAGGCCGCCGGCTTCAAGGATGGCATCGTCTGGCGCGACGCACCGGCGAACGATCCCGACTGGTCGCCCGAGGACATCCGCAACACCATGATCCGCTGGCTGCCCAGCACCACGGAGAATGCCGTCGGCCCGCACGTGCACGATCCGCGCACGGGTGAGATCCTCAACGGCTCGGTCCGGATGTTCCACAACATCCTGAACCTCCAGCGCACCTGGTACTTCACGCAGGTCGCGCCACTCGATCCGCGTGCACGCACGTGGCCGATGCCGGATTCGCTGATGGGCAAGCTGCTCCAGTTCGTCGTCGCACACGAGATCGGCCACACCCTCGGTCTCCAGCACGACCAGATCGGCAGCTCGACGTATCCTGCCGACAGCGTCCGGAGCAAGACCTGGACGGCAAAGATGGGACACAGCCCGAGCATCATGGACTACTCGCGCTTCAACTACGTGGCGCAGCCGGAGGACGGCATCGCGCTCAACGACCTGATTCCGCGCGTTGGCCCGTACGACAAGTACGCGATCATGTGGGGCTACAAGCCCATTCCGGGCGCTCGGACGTCGGATCAGGAGCGCGCGACGCTCGAGCAGTGGTCGCGCATCCAGGACACCGTGCCGTGGTACCGCTTCTCGGCGAACAACGAGTCCGGCGCCTTCGGTACGCAGAGCGAAGCGGTCGGCGATGCCGATCCGGTGAAGTCAACGATGCTTGGCTTCAAAAACATCGAGCGGACCATGGGCTACATCATGGGCGCCGCGGTTCGCCCCGGCGAGGACAACACCGACCTCCGCGAGATCTACGATCGCACGGTCGGCCAGTGGTCGACGGAAGCCAGCCACGTCGCGACGATGATCGGCGGCGGCACCGTGCAGTACAAGTCCGGGAGTCAGAGCGGTGCGGTGTACGCGTCGATGCCCAAGGCGCGCCAGGCCGAGGCCGTCCGGTTCCTGAACGACATGGTGTTCAAGACGCCGACGTACCTCATCCGGCCGGAGATCGCGAGTCGCATTGAGGCCGGCGGCATGATTACCCGTATCAACGGCGCGCAGGCGCGTGTCCTCACGGCGCTGCTGAACGACGGCCGCCTGAACCGCCTGTTGGAAGGCGAAGCCGTCGCGACAACTCCGTCGAATGTGTACACGCTGGCTGGCCTGATGGACGACCTGCGCCGCGGCCTCTGGTCGGAAGTCTATGCGGGGCAATCAATGGATGCTTTCCGTCGCGAACTCCAGAGCGACTACCTCACGCAGATCGACCGCAAGCTCAACCCGCCGCCGGTGAACCCACTGCAGGCGCAGCAGGCCGCGCAGTTCGGCATCCAGTTCGTGACGCTGAGCGACGACGCCAAGTCGCAGCTCCGCGGCACGATGGTGTCGCTGCGCAACGACCTCCGCGCGGCCAGCTCGCGCGGCGACCGTGCGACGCAGCTGCACATCCAGGGCGCCATCAAGCGCATCGACGACATCCTGGACCCGAAGAGATAGGGAACAGGGAACAGGGAACAGGGAACAGGGAACAGGGAACAGGGAACCAGGGACGTCCCCGTTCCCCGATCCCGGTCACCTGCATCGAAGGGGTAGTGTCGCGGCATTGCCGCAACACTACCCCTTCGATACTTCACGAACCCGCTTCCCCAGCGCTATGGTGCCACGGCAATTGTTCGCAGGAGTGCGCCGCCGCCCACGTTGCCGATGACGGTCGCGCGGCCGGTGTCGAGGTTCATGCGATACAGGGTCGAGAACGTAGTTCCGGCACTCGTGAGCGTCGCAAACGCCTCACCACCACCGATATCGAATCCGATGTTTCCGTCCGTGTTGACGCCAAGCGGACCAACGGTATCGAGCATCCCGTCGTTGGGGTTGGCCAGCTCCACCATCACGTCGCGTGTTGCGTCGATTGCATACAGCTCGGTCGTGGTCGCTCCTGCGACACTGTTCGTGTACGCGGTGCCGCCGATCGCCGGAGTCGTGCCCGCGCCCGCATCTCCTGTCCGGTAGGCGAGTGCGCCATCGACGAAGGCGACAGCGCCCGTCGTCGGCACGATCCGCAGGTCCTGCGTGGCGTCGGTATGCACGCGGATGCGGTCGACCACCGGATTGAAGCCGAAGCCGAGCCCCGCACCGGTGAGGGCTGGTGTGAACGCAGCGCCGGCTGGGGTGGCGGCTCCGGAGAGCGTATCGACAGTGTAGATGCGACTCGAGCTACCGATGGCGTAGAGACGGCCATCCACTGGGCGGAAGTCGAGACCCAGCACCTGCTCTCCCGCTGACAAGCCAGACACCGCGACACGACGCGTGACGACCTCGGGGCGGTTGCTCGAGAACACGACGAGCATGTTGCTGGCGTCGATACCAAAGATGGAGCGGCTCGCAGCAGCGCCCGGCGTGCCGGCGGGACCCTGGGGGCCGGTGGGTCCGGATGGTCCAGTCGCCCCCGGCGAACCGGCAGGCCCAGCCGGTCCCGTGGTGCCGTCTGCACCCTCGCACGCACCGAGCACAAAGGACGAGCCCGCAAGCAACAAGGCGAGCGCAGAACGGCGCACGCAACTGATGGTGTACGACAGCGTCAGCATGACCAACCTCCAGGTAGGGGCACGAGCGTTTCCTGCGCGCGGAGCGTGAGCTCAGCGCACGACACGCTCGCAGGTACGAGAGAAAACGTCGGGCGGATGTATTGGATCGGTCGGTCGCTGCGTCCATGAGACGAACGCAGCAGGCAGCCGAACGGTCTGCTCACGACTTGCGCACAGGGCGTGCCCTGTCCACTCGCGACGTCAGCGCGTGAGCGTGTCCAGCTTCGGGGGACGCTTCCCGTGGCGCGTCGCGCCGCTCACCGGGATGTACGTCAACGGCGTTCCCGCACGCGCATGGCGAAGGAGCAACCCACCCCGGCTCATGTCCCCGCGGCCGACGAACTCTGCGGGAAATAGGAGTCGCGCGCCAAACACCGCGACCAGTGCGTCCACGTACTTCCCCGTGGCGATGCTGCCGAGGAGCACGACGCTGGCCTCGGCGGGCATCGTGCGCACGAGGGCATCGATGTCGCGCGTGAGGGGCACGAGGTAGCGAGGATCGCCGCCGGCAAGGTCCACGCGCGAGAAGGCGTGAAGGTCATCGAGCGTGACGCGATCGGATGGCGACATCAGCCCGCGATCCGTCGTGATGATCCGAATAGCGGACTCCTGCCGCTCGGGCGCCGTGAACGCCCTGGCGTATTCGAACTTGCCGCGAAAGTAGAGTCCACTCAGGAACGAGAAAACGTCGCCGAGTGGTGCGCCCTCGGTGGAGCGAAGACGCGTCGCCAGGTCGAACGACGCGTTGGGATTCATCACCACTTTCGCGCGCTGCCCGTCGCACCGCGCCGGAGACAGCAGAAAAACTACCGGTGTCGAGTCGCCAGCCCCTACGTCCATGGCATATGTTAACACCTGCCCTTCATCTAGGCCCCATGACCAAGCCTTCCTGGATCCAGCAGGTGTACGGCTACGCCGTGTGCCTCGTGGCGATCATCACGATGCTCGTGAGCTCGTCGAACCTCGTCGACGCCGTATTTCTCCGGATGAACCCCATCCAGGCCTCCGAGAACCGCTACGGCCCCGACGAGAACCTCACGTCGTTCGAGGGGTTTCGCTTTCGCCGCAACGAGATGCGCGGACAGCGCATGGGACCCGACACGAAGCTGGTTCCTGGCGATACCGTCTCCACCGCCGAACTGCGGCGCGTGTTCGACGCCCTCCGGGCCGATCGCGTGGAGCGGATGCGCTACGAGGCCAACCAGCGGCTCGTGAAGCACGGGCTGCTCATCCTCATCAGCATCGTGCTCTTCGGCACACACTGGCGATGGCTGCGCAATTATCGCGACTCCTCGCCCAGCGTGGCTCCATGATGAAGCGCTGGTCAGCCACGCTGCTGCTCGCGATCGCGCCCGCCGCACTCGCACAGCCACCGCGCACCGAACCGCTCGACGCGCGCGTCGAGACCCTCCTCCGCCAGATGACGCTCGAGGAGAAGGTCGGCGAGATGACGCAGATCGACATCACCGCCGTCACGCGCGGACCTGGCACGGCAACCGTGCCACAGCAACTCGACTCGGCGCAACTACACGAGATCGTCGTCAACCGGCACGCCGGTTCGATGCTGAACGTCGCCGGCGTCGCGCTCACGCCCGCGCAATGGCTCGACCTCACGAGCACCATTCAGCGCTTCGCCGCACGCAAGCGGCTGCGCATTCCCGTGCTCTACGGCATCGACGCCGTGCACGGGCACCAGTACATGCTCGGCGCCACGATCTTCCCGCAGAACCTCGGCATGGCGGCGACGTGGAACCCGTTGCTCGTCCGTCGCACGCACGAGATCACGTCCTACGAAACGCGATCGAGCGGCATCGGCTGGAACTTCGCGCCCGTGCTCGACGTCGCGCGCCATCCCCTGTGGTCGCGCTTCTTCGAAACCTTTGGCGAAGACGTATACCTCACGTCCATGCTCGGTGGCGTGTCCATCGCGGCAGAGCAGGCGAGTCCCGTGGCGGCGGTGGACTCGATGCTGCGTGGGGCACGCATCGCGATGTTGGGCTCAGCACCCGCGGCAAGAGCACCAGCGAATTATGGCGACGTCTACCTCGGCGTCACGGGCAAGCACTTCCTCGGCTACGGCATGCCGCTGAGCGGCAAGGATCGCACGGCGTCGTGGATTCCCGAGCGCCAGTTGCGCGAGATCTTCCTGCCCCCCTTCCGTGCGGCGATCGACGCCGGTGTCCGCACGATGATGGTGAACTCCGGCGAGATCAATGGCATCCCGGTGCACGCGAGCCGAGAATTGCTGACCGACCTGCTGCGCGGGGAGCTCGGTTTCCACGGCGTGATCGTGTCGGATTGGGAGGACATCATCAAGCTCCAGACGCTGCACAACGTCGCGCGTACGCGCCGTGACGCCGTGCGCATGGCGGTCAACGCGGGCATCGACATCAGCATGGTGCCGTACACGATGTCGTTCGCCGACGACGTCATCTCGCTCGTGCACGCTGGGGAGATCGCCGAATCGCGCATCGACGAATCCGTTCGGCGCATCCTCAAGCTGAAGTTCGACCTCGGCCTCTTCGAACGCCCCGGAGCGGACACGCTTCGTCTCGCGAACGCAAGTGCTCCGGCATTCCTCGACGTCAGCCGTCGAGCAGCCGATGAGTCGATGACGCTGCTCAAGAACGAGCGGGGGATGCTTCCGCTCGCACGCGGGACGCGCATCCTCGTGACTGGCCCGGGCGCAACGTCGCTCACCGCGATGCATGGCGGCTGGACGTATACGTGGCAGGGCACTGACACCACGATGTACCCGAAGCACGTGCGCACGCTGCTGGCATCGATGCGCGCGCAGTTCGGTGCCGATCGGGTGACGTTCAGTCCGGGCGCGACGCTCACCGCAGCGGCGAATGTCGCCGACGCCGTGCGCGCAGCCGCGAATGCAGACGTCGTCGTCGTCGCGCTGGCGGAGCCACCGTCGTCGGAGAAGCCCGGCGACATCGATGATCTCTCGCTCCCCGAGCCGCAGCTCGCACTCGCACGCGCAATGTACGCGACGGGCAAGCCGGTCGTCCTCACGCTGTTCATGCAGCGGCCGCGCACCGTGCGCCCCGTGGTGGACGGTGCCCGCGCGATCCTGCTTGCATACCAGCCCGGTCCCTTTGGCGGCGACGCGATCGCGCGCGTGCTCGCGGGCGAAGTGAATCCGAGCGGACGTCTGCCCTTCACGTATCCACGAAACGCCGGCGCGATCGAGCACTACGACCGCACCCTCGCGGCCAATGCGCACGGGCCGACCTACAGGCCCGAGGGTGGCTACGACCCCGAATGGACTTTCGGGCACGGGCTGTCGTACACCACGTTCGCGTACGACTCGCTGCACCTCGCGAAGCGGACAGTGGGAATGCGCGACACGCTCGTGCTCACCGTTGCGGTCACGAACACGGGGCGTCGCGCCGGCATGGAAGTGGTGCAGGTCTACTCGCGACAACTGTATGCGTCGATCATCCCGCCATTCAGGCGCCTGCGCGACTTCGAGAAGATCGCGCTCGATCCCGGTGAACGTCGCACGGTCACCTTCCGCATTCCGGTGTCGCGCCTCGCATTCATCGGCCGCGACAATCGCATGGGCGTCGAGCCCGGCGACTTCGAGCTTCATGTGGGCGGGCGGATGGTGAGCTTCGTCGTGGAGTAGGGGGAGCCTCGACGCTCGGCAAAAAGATGCGAAAAGAACGGCGCAGGGCGCGCTGGCGGCACGGCCGCCCTACGGGCCAGGCGTAGCATGACATCCAGGAGCTTCACCCACCCATCCACTCCTGGAGGATCCCATGCGCCATTCCGCTCTCGCCCTCATCGCACTCTGCGCACTGTGCGCCTGTGCCGACCGTAGCTCGACCACGTCGCCGATACGCGCCATCTCCGAGCCACCATCCGCGCCAGTGAACCGCCAGAGCGTGAGCGGCGTCCTGAGGCTGGGGGAGGAAGGCTGGATGCTCGAGACGTCCGACGACTCCTTCATCTGGCTCGTCGGCGGCCCGGTCGAGACGTATCCTGCGCTGGAAGGCAAGGAGGTCATCGTCGTCGGCGTGTATTCCAATGGTACGCTGGTCGTCGACTCCTGCTCAGCGAGGGGGAGGGAGCTCCTTCCCGTCACGTGAGCAACGACTGGCGTTGTGATGGCTGACTCGTCAACTTCGCCAGATGAGTGCAGCAGCCACACTGGTCGTGTTCTCCGCCGGACTGATTGCTGGTGCCGCGCTGGCGTTCATCCTGCTCCTCGCCGCGCGGCGAACGACCACCGCGAGCCAGGATGACGCGACCAATCGACTCGGAGAGCTCATCGCGCCGTTGCGCGGTGAGCTCGAGCGCTACGACCAGCGCCTCACGAGCTTCGACCGCGAGCGCGCGATGCAGTTCGGCGCACTTTCCGAGCAGCTGCACATGGTCTCTGCCGCGAGCGAGGGACTTCGCGACTCCACGCAGCAGCTCGCGTCGTCACTTCGCGCACCGGGGGCGGGCGGACGTTGGGGCGAGCTCCAACTTCGTCGCGTGGTCGAGCTTGCGGGCATGGCCGAGCACTGCGACTTCGAGACGCAGGTCCTGCTTCGCTCGGACGATGGAGAGGGAGAGGCGAGCACCATGCGCCCCGATATGCTGGTACGACTCCCCGGGGAGCGCACGATCATCATCGACGCGAAGGCACCCATGGCAGCGTACCTCGATGCCGCGAACGCGTCCGATGCCCATGCTCGCGCACGCTTGCTGCGCCTCCACGCCTCGCACCTGCGCGGGCACATGGATGCGCTGTCGCGCAAGCGCTACTGGGAATCGCACGGCGTCGGCGCGACACCGGAGTTCGTCGTCCTCTTCGTGCCCGGCGAAGCCTTCTTTTCGGCCGCCCTGGAACAGGATCCGGCACTGCTCGAGGACAGCGCGGCGCGCGGCGTGATTCTCGCGACACCGACGACGCTCATCGCGCTGCTGCGCACCGTCTCACTCGGCTGGCGCGAGGCACGGATGGCCGAGAGTGCGCGGGAGATCGCGGCGCTCGGCGCAACGTTATATGAGCGGCTCCTCACACTCGGCTCGCACTTCACGGAGCTCGGCGTGGCGCTGGATCGTGCGGTATCGAGCTACAACCGGGCGATGGGGTCGCTCGAATCGCGGGTGCTGGTCTCGGCGCGGCGGTTCCGTGAGCTCGGTGTTGGTGGGGATCGTGCAGTGATCGAGCCGGCGGTGCCGGTTGATGTTCGTGCGCGGGAGAACTCATAAGAAGGAAATGCATGCAGTCCTTTGCGCCCTCTGCGGACCTTTGCGTCCTCTGCGTTGAAGCTTTTGAGAAGAGCCGGAACTGCATTTTTACCACGGAGGACACGGAGGGCACGGAGGAAAACAAGAAAGCTCGTGATTGATTTTCACGCAGTTCCTCCGTGGCCTCCGTGTCCTCCGTGGTTCATTCTTGCTTTCTACAGCACTTGAAACGCAGAGGACGCAAAGGTCCGCAGAGGGCGCAGAGTAGACCCAGACTGATCTTCTTTCCAGAACAACTCGGAGAAATTCTTGGACGAAAAGTTGCTAGCCGCCGCGAACACCGCATTCCCACAAGCCCGCCCAGGAATCACCCTCGGGGCAATCGTCCACGAGGGCTCGACCAACCCGCACCCGACCGCGCGCATCCCGCTCACGATGCTCACGCGCCATGGCCTCATCGCCGGCGCGACGGGAACCGGCAAGACGAAGTCGCTCCAGCTCATCGCCGAGCAGTTGTCGCGTGCGGGGGTGCCGGTATTCGCGGCGGACGTGAAGGGCGACCTCGCCGGCATCGCCGCGCCGGGTGAGACGTCGAGCCGCGTCACGCAGCGCGCCGCCGATACCGGGTACACCTGGACGGCCACTGGATTCCCCGTCGAGTTTCTCAGCCTCACCGGCAAGCTCGGCGCGCAACTTCGTGCGACCGTCTCGTCGTTCGGGCCGCTGCTGCTCGCGAAGGTACTTGGGCTCAACGAGACGCAGAGCTCCGTGCTCGCGATGGTGTTCAAGTACGCCGACGACCACGGCCTCTTGCTGCTCGACTTCAGCGACCTCCGCGAGATGCTCCAGTACCTCTCCGGCGACGGCGCCGCGGAGCTCGCGGACTATGGCGGCATGTCGAAGCAGACAGTAGGCGTACTGCTCCGCGAGATGATCGAGCTCGAGCAACAAGGCGCCGGCGCGTTCTTCGGGGAGCCCGAGCTCGATCTCGGCGACCTGATGCGCGTGGCGGAGGATGGCCGAGGGATCGTGAGCATCCTCGAGCTCCAGGACATGCAGGAGAAGCCGGCGCTGTTCTCCACGTTCATGATGTGGATGCTTGCGCGGCTCTACAACACGCTCCCCGAGGCGGGTGATCTCGACAAGCCGAAGCTCGTGTTCTTCTTCGACGAAGCGCACTTGCTGTTCGACGGGGCAAGCAAGGAGTTCAAGGAACAGGTCGAGCGGGTTGTGCGGCTCGTGCGCTCGAAGGGGGTGGGCGTCTACTTCATCACGCAGAGCCCGAAGGACGTCCCCGCCGACATCCTCGGCCAGCTCGGCAACCGGGTGCAGCATGCCCTGCGCGCCTTCACCCCCGACGACGAGAAGGCCCTGCGTGCGGCGGCGCGCACCTTTCCGAAGACGACTTTTTACGACGTGCCGGGCACGCTGACGTCGCTCGGCATTGGCGAGGCGTTCGTGACGGTGCTGAACGACAGTGGCGCGCCGACGCCTCCGTTTGCCGTGCGCATGGTGCCGCCGTCTTCGCGCATGGCGCCGCTCACTCCGGAGGAACTGCGCGCGAAGATTTCGTCATCGGCGCAGGTGGCCGAGTATGCGATGGCGGTGGATCGCAACAGTGCGCGGGAGATGCTCGCGGCGCGTGCGGCGTCGGCTGCGGCCGAGTTGCCGGCGGAAGCCCCCGCGGCGGCAGTAGCGCCGGCGCCGCGTGCGCGCGCGGCGAAGGAGCCACCATCGGCGCTGACGCAGGTGCTCAAGTCGCCGCTGGCGCGAACGGTCGCCGGCGCGGTAACGCGTGGGCTCATGGGCGCGCTGTTCGGGGGCGTCACGCGACGACGTCGGCGCTGACACTGGACAGCACGACCGGTTTGCGGGATCATACGGCATCCTCATGAGCACGAGCGTGAAGCCTTGAGCATTGCGCAACATCGCGCTCGAGCTGCAGCCCGAGCCCAAGCTGGAGTGCTGCATTGCTCATCGCTGGAGGCCCACGCTCGCGCTCAGCGCCGAACTCCATCTGCGTACTTCCAACTCACGACACTAGCATGACCTCCCGCCGCACCTTCGTGAACTCGCTCTTCGGCGCCGCCGTCGCCGCGCCTGTCATGCGCGAGGACGCATTCAAGCGCCTCTTCCGCGCCGAGGAGGTCGGGGCCGCCAGGAATCCGGCGTCGGTCGCCGAAGACGAGACCTACTGGCGACAGATCCAGCGGGCGTTCGACCTCGACAACACGATGGTGAACCTGAACAACGGCGGATGCAGCCCGGCGCCCTCGCACGTGCTCGAGCAGATGATCCGCGACCTGCGGTTCTCGAACGAGCTGCCCGTGGAGCACATGTGGCGGGTGCTCGAGCCGCGCATCGAATCCGTGCGGCGGGATCTTGCGAAGGACTTCGGCTGCGACGTCGAGGAGATGGCCATCACGCGCAATGCGTCGGAGGCCAACGAGACGATGATCTTTGGTATCGACCTCCAGCGCGGCGACGAGGTCGTGATGACGACGCAGAATTATCCGCGTATGCAGAACGCGTGGAACCAGCGTGAGCGTCGCGACGGGATCGTCCTCAAGCGCGTGAAGATCGAGACGCCTGTTGCGAGTACGAAATCGTTTCTGGATCACATCGCAGCGGCGATCACGCCGCGGACGCGAGTCATCGAGGTGATGCACATCAGCTACCAGACGGGGTACATCGCCCCCGTCCGTGAGGTGGTGGAGCTCGCGCGGCCGAAGGGCATCAAGGTGTTCGTCGATGGGGCGCATGCGTTCGCGCACTTTCCCTTCACGCGCGACGACCTTGGCTGCGACTACTACGGCACCAGCCTCCACAAGTGGTTGCACGCCCCGATCGGAACTGGGTTTCTCTACGTTCGTCGCGAGCAGATCAAGTCACTGTGGCCACTCATGGCCGGCGGCGTGGAACAGGAAGGCGACATCCGGAAGTACGAGGAGATCGGCACGCACCCCGCAGCAAATCACAACGCGATCTCAGTCGCGATCGCGTTCAATCGCGGCATCGGCGCCGAGCGCAAGATCGCGCGCCTTCGCTATCTGCGTGACCGCTGGGCCAATCAGCTGCTCGCCGCGAGCCCGCGAGTGCGGATGATCACCGAGATCGGGCCGACCAAGTCGGGCGCGATCGGCGTCGTCTCCATCGACGGGATGGACATGGGCAAGCTCGGCGGGTGGCTGAGCAGCAAGCACCACATCGTCACGACGCCGATGGTCACCGACGAATTCAACGGCATGCGGATCACGCCGAACGTCTACACCACCATCGACGACGTCGATCTCTTTGCCGACCGCGTGACCAAGGCAATCCGGAACGGGATCGCCTAGTCTCCTGGCGCGTTACGGAAGCCAGGTGGTGAAGGCGGCTGCATCTTCCCGCTTCTTTGGCGGGGGAACGTCGGCTGGTTCGCCGACGTTCACGATCGCGATGACGCGCTCCCCGTCACGCACCCCAGCCGCCGCGCGAGCGACGGGGTCGGCCATCACGGCGCCCGTCTTGATGTGCGTGCCGAGCCCCAGGCCCACGGCCGCAAGCGAGAGGTTCTGGATCGCCATCATCGCGGCGCCGTAGTCCTCCTCGCTCGTTTCCGCATTCTCGTTGCTCACCACGGCCACCGCGAGCATGCCTGGCAGCGCGCGGTGCTCGTTTGCGACGTTCTCGCGCATCGTCTGCGCAGCCGACGGATCCTCGATCTTCTTCGCCTTCCGGTTGCCGAGCGCGAGCCCGTAGGCGTAGCGCGCTTCTGGTCCGAGGACATAGAACCGCCACGGCTGCGTGAGCTTGTGGTTGGGCGCGAGCGTTGCTGCGGCGAGCAGCGTCTCCATTTCTTCGCGGGTCACGGCGCGCTCGGTGAAGCGCTTGATCGAGCGGCGGTCGCGGATGGCGTCAGATACGTTCATGCGAGGAAAGTTAGCCGACGGGCATCATGAGCACGTGAGCCAGTTCGATCCGCCGTGCGGGAATCTGGTGGTGCGTTCGGACTGTGGTGCGCGAAGTTCGTCGCGTGACCACTTGCCAATCCCCTCGAGGGCCGAGCAGACTATGGGTATGCCTGCGATCAAGCGCCGCTGGACGACGGCGGACGTCC
Source organism: Gemmatimonadaceae bacterium (assembly GCA_046596395.1). Taxonomy (GTDB): domain Bacteria; phylum Gemmatimonadota; class Gemmatimonadetes; order Gemmatimonadales; family Gemmatimonadaceae; genus AG11. The sequence goes on along the minus strand of JBKJMP010000169.1, from coordinate 1,246 downwards.
GCGCCATCACGGATGAGGAGCGGCCCTGGCCTCGTTACGAGCTCATCGACGGCGAGCTGCTGGTGACGCCGGCGCCGCGCTACACACACCAGCTCGCAGCGTCCGAGGTATGGGCCCTTCTCAATTCCTACCTCGAGCGCAATCCGTTCGGCGTCGCGGCCATGTCGCCGTCCGATCTGGAATTGAAGCCGGGGACAATCACACAGCCCGACGTCTTCGCCATCCCTACCGAAACGACGATAGTCGGCGAGACGCTTCAGTGGTCCGACGTCAAGGGACTGCTTCTCGCGGTCGAAGTCCTGTCACCAAGCTCGGCGCGGACCGACCGCATCACGAAGCGTGATTTCTATCTCGATAGCGGCGTCGAGGAGTACTGGATCGTCGATCTCGATGCGCGGATCGTCGAGCGCTGGCGGCCGATGCGGGAGACGCCGGACGTACAGCGCGACGGACTCGAATGGCACCCCAGCGACGCTGAACCGCTCGTGATCGACCTCAACGCGCTATTCGAGCGCATCGGCCGGAAGGCCGGGATGTTCGCGCGCTCCTAGCGCGGATTTGCCCTTAGGACGGTGGTGTCGTAATCTCTGGCCGACTCCAACCGAGGTCAGCCATGCCAATTCCCACCGTAGCCTTCGACGCCGGGCACCTCGTCCTCACGCCACACACGGGACCGAAGTTCCAGCTCTTCTCCCCAACGTGGATCATCACCAACAAGGGTGGTGACGAGGGCAACTTCCCGCTCCAGAACGGCCCAAAGACCGCCGGTAGCCACTCGATCGGGGCGCAGTTCATCGGCAGCCTCTCCTTCGGCTCCGGCTACGCAGCGAATGGGGCGACGACGTATCAGAGGATGTGGTACGCCGGCACACTCAAGCTCAGCGGCACCGTCAACCTCACGAACTCGATGCCGAACCCGGTCGTGATCGTCCGGCCGTTCAAGCTGACGGGTCGTATGCAGGGCTACCTGAGCAACCCTTTCATCGACATCATCGATCCGCCGGAGTTCGACATCAAGCTAAAGGGATCCGGGAAGGCGGTCATCGAGCTGATCTCGATCGTGGACAACGGCGCACGACTATTCGACCTCCGCCGCGTTATCTACAACTTCCTCTGACCAACCAACGGTGACCGGTTGCCGGTAACCGCCCGGATACCCGGTCTTTTCGTGGACAGCCCTCGAACATCCACGATCGATCCAGGCCAACGTTTGAAGTCGACGTCAGTGACCCGAAACCAACCACCA
>JBKJMP010000118.1:0-7882 GCA_046596395.1 Gemmatimonadaceae bacterium | reverse complement strand
GTCGAACCGGCCCGGCCCCTTCACCCTGATCCGATAGGGTGTCTCCTGGTCGTAACCCGCGACATAGATCAGGCGAAGCGGATCGATGACCTCGTCGAGCGCTTCCTGAAGCGCTCGGCCGGTGGCCAGCAGATCGGCCGTGACTGGATGACTTCCCCAAGTCTTCCGATCGAACAGCTTCTGCCGGTCGTCGCCCGTGTTCACCCGGGGCGACGGCAGCATCTGATACGAGCCCGGGAACGTGTTGAGGATATCGAGCAGCTCGCCCATGTCGTGCCGCAGGTCGAACTTCTCGAGCATCTTCACCGTCTTCTCCGCACCCGACAGCACGAGCGGAATCGCGAACGAGCCCTTGTTCGGTGTCCCGAGCATCACGAGCCGGCCGCCGCGGCTCTGTGGCGTGGGATCCTGCATGGCCTTCCACAGCTCGGGAAAGAGCTGGATGAAGCGGCGTGAGACGAGTCCACCCATGGAGTGCGCGACGATGTGTGCCGGGCTCCCCTTGGCCCACGTCTCGATGGCGCTCGCGAGCGCTGCGGCGCTCTTGTCGATGCTCAGGCGCCAGTCGAATGCAAAGGGAAGCACCTCCCACTGTTCGCCGAGCTCCGTGATGAGCGGCAGGTACTCGGGGAACATGCCGTTCACCCGCACCGTCCGCGTCCGGTTCACCGGCGCCCCGTCCGCCGTCAGCTTAAGGTCGCGCATCCGACCGGCGATCAGGCGCGCATAGTTCATCCAGACGCGGTCGGCATCGTCGTTCTCATCCACGACGTCCAGTTGGCCGCCCATGATGCCGTGAATGACCACGACGCGTCCGTTCTTCGAGCCACGTCGTACGCTGCGCACGCGCTGCAGCACGCGCTGTGCGGCGTCCCTTCCCAGCCGCGTCTCCAGCGCGTCGCGTTCCTCGACGGAGAGGTGCAGGAGCGCGGCGCGAATCGTTTCCATTTCGCCGGACGCAAGGGCGGTCTGCAACGCGGCCAGCGAATCGACCTGTCTCTCGTCGGGCATGGCGGGATGGTGAAGGAGGGATCGCCAACATACAACGATTACGCGGCGCGCAGAATGGCTCTAGCGGGACGGTGGAGTGTCTCGTTCATTATGCTTTCCGCCCGCCTGTACGCGAGAACGGAGGGTCATGTCGGAAGCCCGAATCAAGAACCTTGCAAACTTGATGAGGATGAAGAAGGAGCGGGGCGAGAAATTCGTCCTGATGCTCGGGGCCGGTGCGTCGATGAGCTCCAGCGTGCCGTCGACGATCAGGATCATGGAGGAGCTGGTCGCCGCGCACGATCACGAGAACCCGCTCGAAACCACGGAAATCCGCTTCGAGAAGCTGTGGGCGCGGAGCTCTCCGGGCGCACGCACGATGATGATGCAGCCCTATCTCGAGCGGACGCCGTCCGTGGGCTTCGACAAGCTGGTGGACCTCATCGTCGCGGGGTACTTCGACGTCGCCCTGACGTTCAACTTCGACACCCTGTTCGAGCAGGCGCTCGACAAGGCGACGCGCTCGAACGCGAGCTTCGACTACGGCAAGATCATTCGCGGCGTGGTGAAGGAAGAGGCGATTCGCGCCCTCGTGGACCGCAAGGATCCTCCCTTCAAGCTCGTGAAGCTCCACGGCAGCCTCGATTCCACCGACAACCTGCTGTTCGACGCCAGGGAGATGCGCGAGTATCCGGCGCCGGTCGCCGCGCTGGTGCGCGAGGTCACGCGTCGCGACATCATCATCTGCGGCTACGCCTTCAACGACACGTGCGTCGAGGTCGCGTTCGCCGAACGAGGGGAGTCGATCCACTGCGTGGATCCGGGGGGCGCGCCGAAACGGCTGCAGGGGTTCCTCAAGGATCGCGTCTCGGAATCCAACGAGATCCGCATGCGGTTCGACGACTTCTTCACCGAGCTGCACCGCGAGCTCCTGGCGGTCGCCGAGCCGGCGCAGAAACCCCCGCCGAACCCCTTCAAGTTCCTGGAGAGCTACGACCGAACCGATCGCGAGCGATTCACGGGTCGTGCGAAAGAGATCGAGACGTTCCTCAAGTACCTTGGCAAAACGAATGTCCCCCGCCTCCTGGTGTTGCCGGGCCCTGGCAAGTCGGGCAAGACATCCCTGGTGCGGGCGGGACTCATTCCCGCCCTCGACCGCACGAGGTACCGGCCGGTGTATCTCCGCTGCCGAGCCGACATCGAAACGCAGCTGCCCGCCGAACTTGCCGAGCGCGGGCTCGTGCCTCAGGGCCTTGGGCTCACCGAGACACTGAAGCAGCTCGGCACGTCCGGAGACAAGCGCCGCGTCGTACTGTTCCTCGACCAGTTCGAGCGCGTCACCAATCGTTTCGACGCGCAGGGCAAGGCCGACACGAACGAACTGGGTGACTTCCTCCAGAACGAGATCCTCCCCGCGACGAGCGACGACATGACGATCGTCCTCGTCGTCGCGGACGAGGCGAACAACCTCGGCGTCCGCATCTCGCAGGTGTGCGAGCTGAACGACATCCCGAAGGGCACGATCCTCTGCCGCCACTTCGGGCGCGACGAGGTGGTGAAGATCATGAAGGACCTCGCCGCCGGATTCGCCATCGACGATACGATCTTCGAGGACCTCGCGACCAACTTCGAGAACACGAAGAACACCGCGACCCCTGAAAACCGCTTCACGCTCGTGCATGTGCACGCCGTGCTTCACATCCTGGCCTCCTCACAGGAAGTGAAGGCTGCCGAATACAAGCTCATGTTCGACCAGCAAAACCTCCATGCGCTCCATGCGGTGATCAACGTGAGCGAGTTCATGTCGTTCGCCGAGGATTGCGCGTGGCCGAATGCGGCCTGGCTGCGCAACATGATCAAGGTCCCGCTGCGCGAACCCAAGGAGCGGATCGCCGAATTCATCAAGCGCAATTACGAGAACCTGCTGCCGCCAGCGCTGCTGGCCCACGATCGCGATTCGCACGTGGACCTTCCCGTGGTCTCGATCACATGAGGGACTCGCTTGGCCGGCGTATCGCCGCGCTGGACTTTCCCCCGGCGAGCTTCCTCATCGACCGGAGCGAGGAAGGGGAGCGGATCGCATCGGTGATCCTTCGTGCCTCGGCGCGGTTCGTGGTGCTTTATGGCGCGCCGGACAGCGGCAAGACCGACCTCGTTGTGCGATGGGTCGTTCCTGCGCTGGCGTCCCAGGCAGGCGGCACGCGGGAGGTGCTGTACGCCGCGTGCAATCCGTCGTGCCCGGTGCAGGTCACGGGCCCGGCCGGTGTGATGCCGCTCGCAGACGCGCTGTGCGGCGACCACATCATCATACTCGACGAGTTCGAGCGCGTGCTCACGCTGCCTCGCGGGGAGCAGGACGCGGAGCTCGAGCGCATGTTCGACCTGTTCGCGACGCGTGGGCCGCTCTCGATCATCGTGCTGATGGTCGATGCCCGCCACATGAACGCGGTGTACGCTCTCGCGTCATACGATATGGACGCGACGGAGACGATCCACGAGCTTCCGACGCTGACCGCGGATAAGGCCCTTGCTCGCATGGGTGCGCAGGCCGGCGAGCGCGAGGTTGCGTACGACGCCGATGTGCTCGAGGTCGTGCGCGCGGAGGTGGACGCGTTGGGGGCGAACCGGTGGTCGGACACCTTCGACCTCACGAAGCTCATTCACACCCGCGCCCTCGCCCTCGGGCGCCAGCGTGGAAGCAGCGCCTTCACGCTGCAGGACTACGAGGAGATGTCGCGCGCGCCGGGCATCCTGCGCAAGCACCTCGAGCACAAGCTCGAGGTGCTCGAGGACCAGAACGCTGGCGATGCCGACACCGCCCGCGCGATTCTGGAGCGGATGCTGGACGCCAGCGTGAAGGGAACGAACGTCGACCTGGCGGAGGTAGGGCCCCGGATCGGGACGTCGCAGGGCGAAGTGGACCGCGTGGTCGCGAAGCTCCAGTCCGCGGGGATGCTCGTGCTCAAGCGCGGTGGCGAGTGGCGGGTGGTGCCGCCGCAGCTACTGAACGTCGTCGAGGAGGATCTCCGCGACCGCGTCCGGCAGATCGACCGCGCGCAGCGCACCGTGATCGAGGGGCTACGCGACTGGCGTCGGCAGGGGACCCTGTTGTCCGCCCACCGCCTCGCCGAAGTGCATGCGGAACGTCGCTTCCTCGCGCTGGACGGCGAGCAACTGCGATTCATGCTCCAGACCGCGATCCTCCACGGCGCCGACGACTGCGCGCGCTACTGGGTGAACCGCACGACGAATCGCGATGACGGGGTGACCACGCTCTTCCGCACGCTCGTGCACGAATCGGCGGACGTCCGACGGCGCTCGGCGATGTTCCTCGGCGAGTTCGAGGCGCCATACGTCGTCGACCGGCTGGTGGAGGTACTGCTGACTGATCCGTCGGACGTCGTGCGTGATGCGGCGATCCGGAGTCTCGACGGCATCGCCACACCCGAGGTGAAGACACGGCTGTTGAGCGAGGCAATCACCTTCGGCGGCAAGCACCGCGGGGCCGCGATCGATGCGCTCCGCGTGTTCCGCGACGATGACGTCGCGGATTTCCTCAAGGTGCTGGTCAACGATCGCCAGACGCCGGTGGCGCTGCGCGCGCGCGCCATTCGCGTTCTCGGCACGCTCGACCGCCCGCGCTCGATCGACGTACTGCTCGACGTTGCGCTCGAGGATGTCGACGAGGCCGATCGAGCGGGGGCTGCCCAGGCACTGGGAACGATCGAGCCTCCCGCGCTCAATCGGCAGATTTTCGGCCGTCTCCAGTCGCGGCGACCGCAGGTGATGTGGATCATGTCGGCGAGCCTGAGCCTAGTGATGCTGGTAGGCGTCGTGGCCATGGCAGTGGTGGCGACCGAGATGGAGGATGAGACCGTCGGCTACCTCATCCTGGGCGGGCTGGCGGCGGCGTTCGTCTCGGGACGGCTGATCATCCGTCTGCGGGAGGGGCAGCTCGAGCCTGCCTCGCCGTTGGGCGCGCTCGCACTGGTGCTATTCCTGTTCTCGGCCGTCACGGTCGTTCCGTTCCTGCACGGGCTCGCGCACTTCACCATCAATCGCCGGGACCGTGCAGCGTACCTGCTCGGGTTCGAAGTCCTGGGCATGATCTTCGTGTCGCTCATTCCTCCGGTGCTCGGTGGAATTGGCCTCCAGTTCGCCAGCAGCCTGTACCTGGGGGCCGGCATTGCGCTGCTGGTCGGGGCCTACCTGTACGACGTCGTCGATGTGCTGCTCCGCTCCGTGATCCTCGGTCGCATTAGTGCGCGTCGGGCGCGGCGGGAGGTGGTCTACCGGGCCGTACTCGCGAACCCGCATGCGGCGCCGCTGGTCTTCGATGCCCTGGAGCGGCCAGGAGACGCGGGAATCGCGTCGGCAGCAACGCTCCTCAATCGCTTCGGAACCGTCATCGAACCCGGGCTGCTCCTGGCGAAGCTCAGGCAGGAGCACGCCGCCACCATCCGAACCGTCACGCGCCTGCTCGCCCGCGTGAAGACGGCGGAGAACGTTCGCCAGCTCGAAGGCGATTGGCGCAGCGCGAGCGCATCATTGCGCCGCCGAATCGTGTCGGTGTTCTACCGAAGCCCGACCGAGCCGTCCGTGGCAGCGCTCAGGAAACTCAAGGCCGAGCTCCCGACGGCAGACCGGTGGAAGGCGGCCACGGCGCCGGTGCTCCACACGCTGTCCGGCTGGCCCCGCCCCGTGGTGTTCGGCGTGATGGCGGTGCTTCCAGCGCTGCTCGTCATCATCGCCTCTGGGTTCATGTCGATGAGAAACCCGGCCTGGACGCAGCTCACGATCCTCCGCCATCCCGTTTCGTTCGCGTCCGATACCGCCGAGACCGCGCGACGCGTGAAGATCATTGCCTTTGTGGCCGATGCGTACCCGGAGCAGGGCGCGAATCACCTCGCCAGCATGTTCAGGGAGAAGATCGCCATCGATCCCATTCACGCCGCGTTCGCGGTGGCGCTGACGAGACCGGGGGTTCGAGCGCACGTCGATGATACGACGGAGGTCATCGCAAAGATCATCGAGTCCACCAGCGCGTATGCAACTCGCCTCGACAGCGCGAGCACATTCCCCTTCGCGCTGCGGGCACTCGAGGCAGCGGCGAACGACGCGAACACCGCCGTCGCAACGCCTGCCATCAATGCGCTCGGCGAGTTCGTCAAGGTCCCGCGAGATACGTCGGTGGCCGATCAGGACGAGCTGCACTCGCGGCTCGGCCGGGTGATCCGCGCGATTGGCGGGATGGAAGCCACCCGCGCCATCGCCGTCCTCGATACCCTGCTCACCCACCAACTCCAGAACGTCTTCGCTGATCCGGCCTCGCGTGACTCGCTCGTCATGCACCTCGTGCGCGTGAGCCGCGACGCCGCCCTCGCCGCGAAGGAACGGACGGAGGAGCAACGCGACGCGCTACGAGAGGTCCTGCAGAAGCTGCGGAACCGGAATACGGACATCGAGGGCGCGCTGGCCATCGTGCGGGCCGCGAGTGCGGCAGAGCAGCTCCGGCAGTGCGACACCAACGGGGACGGCACCTGCGCGCCGGTCGAGGAAGCGGTGCAGTACATCCTCCGGAATCCCGATTCGGAGATCGGCTACCAGAACCTCGTGGCGGCGTACGAGAGGGATGGGCAAGCGCCAGCGGCGGAGGCGGCGAGGGCCCTCGAAGGCCTGAAGCTGCGGATCGGTCCGCGGATCTGGCTGCTGAAGACGATGGCGATGCTTTCCCACGAGACTCTCGCCCTCCAGGATACGAGCTACTTCGGCCGCGCGTACGACGAGATGATCGAGCTCCGCCGCATGCCCGCCTACGCTCGGCTCCGAGACTCAATTCCCGAGGACTTCCAGCGCATCGAGTCGGACTTCGTGGAAGTCGTTTTCTCGGCGCGCAAGCCGCACCTCACCGACTCACTTTCACGGCAGCCCGAGGTGCAGACGTCGGAAACGCACAAGCTCAATGCGGCGCTGTTCGCGTACATGGCGTTCGCGATCGCCGGCGAGCGTGATCTCGCATCCTCGCGATTGGATCGGCTGGAGGCGGTCGTGGACTCGTTGCAACCGAATTTCGCGAACAACTGGCTCTATCCGGGCACGCTGGCGTTCATCAATGTGAATGCGCGGACGCCGCAACTGAGAGCTGCACTGACGGCGCTGTGCAAGGAGGGTCGGTGGCATACCAGGGACCGTGCGCGGGCGATCATCAAGCAGAATAGGGATGCGCTGGGGCGGATGTAGCCGGCGCACGAATGCGCATGTGGATCGCGCAGCACTTGCCGCGCGTGCCGAATAGCAGGGCTTCGGTCACCATTCACGGGAGGTTCGAATGCGGCACGAAATCGCACGAGACGGGATCGTGGCGGGAATCCTCGGCGCCACCGCCGTTGCAATCTGGTTCCTCTTCCTCGACATGTTCTATGCGGAGGCGTTCGCCACGCCAGCGGGGCTCGGGCGTGCACTCTTTCGCCTGTTCGGCGAGATCGGCACCGAGAGCACGACGTTCTTCGTCGTCGCGTATACGATTTTCCACTACGCCGCGTTCATCGGCGCCGGCCTGCTCGTTTCGGTGATCGTGCACTGGGCGCAGACGCAGCCGTCGGTGCTGGCGGGTGCGATGATCCTCTTCGTCGCGTTCGAGATCGGCTTCTATGGGCTGAGCTATGCCCTGCGCGAGTCACCATTACTCGGGACGCTCGGCTGGGCGCAGGTGGGTACGGGAAACATCATCGCCGCCATCGTGATGGGGACATACATGTGGCGGACGCACCCGGAGTTGAGGGGCGAGCTTGCCTATGCGCTCAGCGGGCAGGAGTAGCAGCCTGAGAAAGACGGGTCTGGGGTGAAGCGTGAGGGGCCATGGGTTGGGGGTTCGCAGGCCGAGTTCGGGGTC
>JBKJMP010000105.1:0-3114 GCA_046596395.1 Gemmatimonadaceae bacterium | reverse complement strand
TACAGGGTGCCTATCGCCCGACTTGCCGCTGCTCATGCCGCTCTTGAACCCACCGTCCAGTAGCGCCACAGCGCAGCGTCGCGTCTCGCTGCCCAACCTCCCGACACTCTCTCTCGCACGCGACGAGCGAACGCTTCGCGTCGCGCTCGTCACCGAGTATTACTACCCACACCTGGGTGGCGTCTGTGAGCACGTCCACTTCTTTGCCCGCGAGGCGCGTCGCCGCGGGCACCACGTGGACATCATCACCTCCAACCTGCCGGGAGCAGAAGCGCAGCCGAACGTCATTCGCATCGGCCGGAGCCAGTCGGTCTATGCCAACGGCTCCCAGGCGCGCATCACGGTGGGCTTCGGACTGCGGCGAGAGATGCGCCGAGTGCTGCGCGAGGGGAACTATGACATCGTGCACGTGCACTCGCCGCTCACCCCCGTCCTGCCGATCCTCGCGATCGACGAGGCGGACTGTCCAGTCGTCGGCACCTTCCACACCTACTTCGACAAGTCGAAGGGCTATCGGATCTTCAACCGGGCCTTCCAGAAGCGGCTCGATGCACTGAGCGCCGCGATCTGCGTCTCGCACTCCACCACCGTCGCGCTCGAACGCTACTTCCGCGCGCCGTGGCAGATCATCCCCAACGGCATCGACACCGACGTTTTCCATCCCAGCGTGGGCGCACCGCCCGCCATCCGGAAGGACGTCCCGTCCATCCTCTTCCTCGGCCGCTTCGATCCGCGGAACGGACTCACCACGCTCATCGAGTCGTTCCGCATGGTGAAGGGCCGCAAGCGCCAGGCGCAGTTGGTCGTCGTCGGCGACGGTCCACTCCGGGAGCACTACTACAAGCAGGCCGGTGGCGACCGCGACATTACATTCGTCGGCGCCGTCCTCGAGGGACGTCCGAGCTACTATGCGCACAGTTCCATCTATGCCTGCCCCACCACCAAGGCCTCCTTCGGCATCACGCTGCTCGAGTCGATGGCGTGCGAGACGCCCATCGTCTGCTCCGACATCCTTGGCTTTCAGGACGTGGTGGTGAACGGACGCGAGGCGATCATGACCCCCTGCGGTGACCGCGGTGCGCTCGCCGACGCGCTCGTCCAGTTGCTCGACGACGAGGGGCTCCGCATCCAGCTCGGCACTACCGGCCGCTACGAGAGCATGAAGTACAGCTGGCCGCGCGTGACATCGCAGATACTCTCCGTCTATCACAGCGTGATGGGACGCGTCGCCATCTCCGTATGATCGGCGCCGCCGTGGCCGGGCTTGCAGTTGCCGCGGCCGGACTAGCGGCGCACGGCACCTGGTACCGGAACAGCTTCATCTTCGGCTCCGCGCTCACCGAGCTGCCCGGCGACACGAATCACGTCAGCATCACCTTCGATGACGGCCCCAATCCGCATGCGACCCCGCGGATTCTCGACGTCCTCGCCCGCGAGAACGTCCCAGCGACGTTCTTCGTGCTCGGCCGGCATGCGGATCGGTGGCCCCATCTCGTGGAGCGGATGGCAGACGAAGGCCACCAGCTCGGCAATCACGGCTACTGGCACCGCAAGCTGCATCGTCGGACGCCGGGATACGTGCGCGACGACCTCACGCGCGGCACCATCGCGATCGAACAGGCGTCCAGCGTGAGCCCGCGCCATTTCCGCGCTCCGCACGGATTCCGCAACCCGTGGGTCACCCCCATCGCGCAGTCACTCGGCCAGCGCACGGTCGGCTGGTCGCTCGGGGTCTGGGATTCAGCCCGCCCGGGCGTAGACCAGATCGTCCGTCGGGCCGTTTCCGGAATGCGGCGGGGCTCCATCTTGCTACTGCACGATGGGGACGGCTACGACGAGGACGGCGACCGCACGCAGACCGCGGAGGCCCTTCCGCAAATCATCCGCGGATTGCGCGCGCGCGGCTTCGAGTTTGCCGTGCTCCCGGACTGAACTCCTCACCTAAGACGAATGAACCCAACCGTGGCTCGCGTACTTCGCCTCGGGCTCACCCTGCTCATCCTGGTGATGCTCGGCATTTTCGCGACGAAGGTCAACTGGCACGCCATCTGGAACGGGATGCGCGCGGCGTCGATTCCCCTGCTGCTCGGCGCCGCGCTGATCAACCTCGCGTCGATCGTGGTGAAGGGGGTGCGGTGGTGGGTCTTCCTGCGGCCCATCGGCGTCGACTCGCTCCCACTGGCCATGAAGGCCACCTTCGCCGGCGCCGGCCTCAACAACGTCCTCGTCGCCAACGGCGGTGAGGCGGCGCGCGTGGTGTTCGTCTCGCGAAGCGCGAACGTCACGAGTGCCAAGGTCCTGGCGACGTTGGCTCTCGAGCGCCTCTTCGAGCTCGTCGGCTACGTCACCCTGCTGTCGATGGCGGTCACCTTTCTCACGCTTCCACCGAACGTCGAGAAGGCCAAGCCTTTCGCTATCGCGACACTAGTGGGGATGGCAGCGTTGCTCGTATGGCTGGTGCGCCGAAAGCCCGGCGCAGAGGTGGCCGCGGGCCCGAGGCCAGCGACGTGGCAGGGTCGGCTCAGGGAGTACGGCTCGCGTTTCCTCAGCACCATGGCCCTCGTTTCGAGTGGGCCGCGCTTCATGGCCGCGCTCGGCCTGAGCGTACTGGCGTGGGCGCTTCAGGTGTGGACGTATCAGATGACCGCGCAGGCGGCGCACTTCCCGATGCCGACGGTTGCCACGGTGGCCGCGCTACTCGCCGTCAACCTCGGCTTTGCACTACGGGCCACGCCAGGCAACGTGGGTCTGTTTCAGGCGGCCTACGCAGCAACCGCGGTCGCCTTCGGGCTCGACAAGGAGCAAGCGATCGCCGTCGCGTTCCTGATTCAGGCGCAGCAGATCCTGCCAGTTACGGCACTCGGTGTCGCGCTCGCGCCGGAGTTCATCTTCAAGAAGAACAAGCCGGAAACCTCTGCAGCCTAGTGGTCATCCCGAGCGCGAGCGAGAAATCTGCACCTTGGCCAACGAAACGACGAAACCCGCCGAAGATCCGGCGGGCTTCGTGTTTCCAGCGATTGGCGAACGGCTACTTGCGACGACGACGGACGAAGCCGCCGATGACGAGGAGGCCCGTGCCGAGAAGGATGACGCTGCCCGGCTCAGGAATCGTCG
>JBKJMP010000074.1:0-8042 GCA_046596395.1 Gemmatimonadaceae bacterium | reverse complement strand
CGAGCGCGATGCGCTCGACCGACAGCGGGTGCACCGGGCTCCCGATCACGAGGTCCCCGCGCCACCCGCGCGGGATCGGCAGCGCCACATCAATGTCGTGGGGCTTCCCGTCCACTGAAACCGGCACGCGAATGGTGCTGTCGCCGGCACTGATGGTGACGTACGTGAGGAGGAACGAATCGAGGTACGTCCGGTACGCGGCCACGACCGGCGGAAACTCCCCGCGGTCCATGTAGTAGTCGATGTACCCCCGCAGCGCGGGGAGATGACTGGGCAGCAGGATGAGGACCTTCGCGAACCCGTTGCGCGCCTCCTCCGCCAGGGCCCACCCGCTCAGCAGCCGTTCGGCCGCCTGTGCATAGCCGAAATGGTTCGCGTGGTTGAGCGAGTCGAACAGCGTAAGCCGCGTCCACGCCTCCATCGTGCGGGCGTTCTTGCCGAGTCCCTCGTAGCTCGCGGCGAGCAGGCGGAGCAGGTGCTCGCGCTCCTTGTCGCGCCCGTAGCGCGCGTGCCGCGCCGGATATTCCGCATCGAGGCGTTCGAGGTACTGCACGGCTTCCTCGTGTCGTCCGGCGCTAACGAGCCGTTCACCAGCCTCCAGCCGTCGCTCCCATCGATGGTCCCAGTAGTCGGCCACCTGCTGAATCCGTCCCAGCAGCGCCACCCGCGTTGGCCGCAGCACGACGAGCGCGATGAGGCCGAACGACATGACGAGCCATGCAGCGGCGAGCGCGCGCTCGTGCCGCCGAAAGGCATCTCGCCACGCCGAGGGAGCGACCGAGGCCGGCATCAGACGTCGACGTTCTCCTGCCCGGTCAGCAGGGTCACCTTTCCGCCACCGGTGATCGCGCGGAGGTCGGCGAGGAATGCGGCGTCCGACGTCCCCGCCTTGAGTTCGATGGAGTAGATCAGCTCGAGTAGGCTGCCATCGCGCAGGGTCTCCACGCTGAGCAGCGCATGCTCGCGCAGCGAGCGATAGAACAGCTCATTGAAGGCCGACTGATACTCGAGCGTCCCCGGCACCTGCAGCTTGAGCAGCTGCTCTCGGCGCGACGACGACCCGATCTCGAAGCGCGTAAGTGCGTACGCCATGAAGCACGCGAACAGCGTGAACACCACCGCGGCGAGGTAGAACCCCGTGCCCACCGACATGCCGATCGCCATCGCCATGAAGATGAAGGCAACGTCGCGCGAGTCCTTGATGGGATTGCGGAAGCGGATGATCGACAGCGCGCCCACGAGCGTGAACGCGCGCGCAATATTGCTGCCGATGATGAGCATGATCATCGCAACCGTGACGCCGAGCAGCACCATGGCGTGCACGAACGACACGGAGTACGAGAGTCCGCGGTGCGAGACCCGGTAGAAGTACACTAGCAGCAGGCAGAGCGCGAAGCTCAACCCGAGCGCCACGAAGACCTCGATGAGACCAAAGGTGGCGCCGGTGGGTGCCCCCTGTCGCAGGAACTCGTTCACGAAACCTCCAGTATGCCGTTCAGGTATTCTCGCCGCCAAAGTAATGACGATCGACGGCTGAGCAGTATTTTGACATGCGGACGATCTGGAGCCCGTGGTGCCAGATCGCCTTGGTTAGCCAGCGCGGGGCGCGGTGGTCGTACTTGATCTCGAGCACGCTCACGCGTGGGTCCAGCACCTCGTGGCCTTCCTCGAACGGGCGCTCGAGCGAGAAGTCCGACGGATGATAGAGCACTCGGCCGTCGACGGTCACGCGGAGCTCCGGATCGAAGGCGCCGAACAGCGCGCGCCGGCGATAGCGGATGGCCACGCGCGGGCGCAGGGAGAACCGCTCGATCATGTGCGCTACCTCGAGCGCCACCGGATCGTCGCCCACGAGGTCCCAGTTCACGCCGCGACGGCCGTCCCCAAAGGTCTCGGTCACGCGCGAGAGCGACCACCGCAGGCGTCGCTTCTGGAGCGTACGGTCCTCGCGCGCCTTGACCTCCACGAAGACGTCGCTCGAGGTGCCGTAGCGGCGGAATCGCAGCTTTCTCCGCACGCTCATCCCCTCGATCTTCTCCCAGAAGAAGCGGAGGTCGGCGGAATCCCAGTACACGGAGTGAATGGGGTAGCCCCACTCCGAGGAGTGCGGATCCTGCCGCGTGTACGGAGCGAAGTCCCGCAGGAGCTCAGGCACGCGACGGGTTGCGACGAGGTATTTCACCTCGTAGCGATTCATCGTCTGGTGGCTGCCCCGGGTCAGGGGCGCGACGTTTTGCAATCGCGGCGCTTTTTTGAGGGGCGGAACAGGTGGGCAGGGTAACTTGCCGCCGACGCCCACTGCCGCACCAGTGGCGGAGAAGGGCATATTGGCCCCTGTTCCCTGTTCCCTGTTCCCTGTTCCTCGCGTCCCCTGCCTCTTTCACTCACGGTAGTCATCCCCTCCGTCAACGGATGGGACGACCTCGAAGGTGCCCTCGCCGCGCTCGCCCGCCAGACCACCGAGGCCGGCATCGAGATCATCGTCGTCGACCGCGTCGGCGCCTCGGTTCGCCACCCGCTCCGCGAGCGCTATCCGCAGGTGCGCGTGATCGAGACCGCGCGCGAGACCACGATCCCCCAAATGCGCGCGATGGCCTTCGAGCGGGCCACCGGCGACGTCGTCGGTGTCATCGAGGATCATGTCCTCGTGCCCCCCGACTGGGCGCGACGCATGCTCGCCGAGCACGACGCCGGCGCGCAGGTCGTCGGCGGGTCGGTGGAGAACGCCGCAACCGGTACCCTCGTGGACCGAGCCGCCTTCATCTGCGAGTACAGCCAAAGCCTCGTGCCCCCCGACGGCCCGTCCGACTGGGTCACTGGCAACAACGTCACGTACCGGCGCTCGGTGCTCAGTGCACATCGTGACGCCTGGCAGGCCGGACGCTGGGAGAATCACCTGCACGACGCTTTCAAGCGCAACGGCGTGCAGCTCCTCAGTCGTCCGTCCATCGCCGTGGGGCACAAGATGCACTACAGCGTGTGGAGCTACCTCGAGCAGCGGTACCTCTACTCCCGATCCTACGCCGGCATGCAGACCGCCGGCGCTCCACTCGGCCGCCGCATCGCGATGGGCTTCGCGTCGTTCGCGCTGCCTCCGGTGCTCTTCGCGCGCATCACGTCGCGCGTGTGGGCCTCGGGCAAGCACCGCGGCACGCTACTCGCCTCGCTCCCGCTGCAATTCCTCTTTACCTTCGGCTGGGCCGCCGGTGAAGTCGTGGGCTGGTGGTTCGGTCCCTCCGATGCATTGAGCCGAGTCGTCTGAGCACCATGCGCATCGGCGTGGACGCGAGCTGCTGGGCCAACGGCCGGGGTTATGGCCGCTTCACCCAGGAGCTGCTGCGCGCGATGGTCGCCATGGCCCCGCGCGACACGTTCGTCTGCTTCGTGGACGCCCTCGCCGAGTCGCGCTGGGATCTCCAGGCGGCCAATGTGCAGCTCGTGCGGGTCGAGCAGTCGGCGTCCCCCATAGCCGCCGCCAGTGCCGACGGCAGCCGCGGCCCAGCCGACATCCTCCGCTTCACGCGCGCGGTCGCGGGGGTTCCGCTCGACGTCTTCTTCTCGCCGAGCGTCTACACGTATTTCCCACTGCCGCCGCGGCTGCGCGCGGTCGTCACGATCCACGACGCCATCGCCGAGCGATTCCCGGAGCTCACGTTGCCCACGCTGCGCGCGCGTCTTTTCTGGCGTGCCAAGGTGAAGCTCGCGCTGATGCAGGCGCGGCTGGTGCTCACCGTGAGCGAGTACGCGTCCCGCGAGCTTCAGGAAGTACTCGGCGTACCGGTTAGCCGGGTGCGCGTCGCCGTCGAGGCGCCTGCCGCGGTGTACACGCGGAGTGGGGCGACGGACATCGCGGCGGCGATGAAGGCCGTCGGCCTGCCGGCACGCGCACGCTGGCTCACGTACGTCGGCGGGTTCAGCCCGCACAAGCGCGTAGACGCCATTGTGCGCGCACACGGCGTGCTCGCGCGCGAGCTCGGCGTGAACGCCCCGCACCTGCTCCTCGTCGGCGCCCTCACCGGCGACGCCTTTCTCGGTAACCACGCCGCGATCCGCGCGGCCATCGAGAGCGAGGGCACCGCGTCGCTCGTGCACTGGACCGGATTTCGCCCCGACGACGAGCTCCGCCACCTCCACTCGGGTGCAGTCGCCCTCCTGCTGCCGTCGCTCGCCGAGGGGTTCGGCCTGCCCGCGGTGGAAGCAGCGGCGTGCGCGTGTCCCGTGATCGCGACGACTGCGAGCCCGCTGCCGGAACTGCTCGCCGGTGGTGGGATCTTCGTGGCGCCGAGGGATGACGCCGCGCTACTGGACGCGATGCGCCAGCTCACCGTCGATGCGCCGCTTCACGCGCGCCTGTCGGCCGTGGCATACGACCGCGCGCATGCGCTCACTTGGGATCGCGCCGCGTCCGTCACGCTCGCTGCGCTCCGCGAGGCAGCGGCATGACGGCACTCCGCTTCGCGATGCTCACCACGTTCTATCCGCCCTACAATTTCGGCGGCGATGGGATGGGCATCCTGCGGCTGTCGCAGGCGCTCGTCCGTCGGGGGCATCACGTGACCGTGATCCACGATGGCGACGCGTACGTCACGCTCGCGGGGAAGGAGCCGGCGGTCAAGCCGGCCGACGACGGTGTGGAGATCGTCACGCTGCGCAGCCGCTTCGGCATGGCGTCCAACCTCCTCACGCAGCAGACGGGGCGGCCGGTCGTCCACGGCGCCACCATCGAGCGCGTGCTGCGCGACGGAAACTTCGACGTCACCGTCTTTCACAACATCTCGCTCGTCGGCGGTCCGGGCATCCTGTCGATGGGCCGCGGCACCACGCTCTACATGGCGCACGAGCACTGGCTCGTCTGTCCAACCCACGTCCTGTGGCGCCACCGCCGCGAGCCCTGTCCCGAGCGCGAGTGCCTGCGCTGCCAGCTCACGTACCGCCGGCCGCCGCAACTATGGCGCTACGCCGGCTACCTCGAACGCCAGCTCGCGCACGTGGACACCTTCATCGCCATGAGCGAGTTCAGTCGCGTGAAGCATCGGGAGTTCGGCTTCCCGCGCGAGATGGAGGTGCTGCCGTACTTCTTGCCGGACACCGAGGGCGCGGGACCCGTTGGCGCAGGCGAGTCGCCGCATCCACGTCCGTACTTTCTGTTCGTCGGACGGCTGGAGAAGATCAAGGGACTCGACGACGTCATTCCGGTGTTCGAGGGATTCGAGCGCGCCGACCTGCTCATCGCCGGCGATGGCGAGTACACCGAGACGCTCCGCGCGATCGCCGCTGGCAATCCCCGCGTCCAGTTTCTCGGTCGAGTCACGCCGGAGAATCTCTCGCGCTACTACCGGCATGCGACCGCGCTGCTCGTGCCTTCGGTCTGCTTCGAGACGTTCGGCATCATCATCATCGAGGCCTTTCGGCAGGGGACGCCCGTCGTTGCGCGCCGCATCGGGCCGTTCCCGGAGATCCTCGACAAGGCGAGCGCCGGCGACCTGTTCGAGACGGCCGCCGAGCTGGAACTCGCCCTGCACCGCTACCTCGACGACCCCGGCCGACGCGCTCGGCTCGGTGCCGCCGCGGTGACGGCGTTCGAGGCACACTGGTCCGAGTCCGCGGTGCTGCCGCGGTTCCTGGAGATTGTCGCGAATGCGACGGACAAGCGCCCTCGTGTGGCGGGAACCTGATGCGGCCGGCAGCGGCGAGCGCGGCGTGCACCTGCGCCGTCGCGACATCACGTCCGATGACGCCAAGGCAGCACTACGGTCGCTCCGCGGCCTCGTCCCGTATTTGATCGAGCTCCAGCAAGATCTCTGGTTCACCCTTCAGTTCAGCCAGGGGAGCAAGGCGGGCGAGGATGGCGTTCCAGTCCAGCGATCGTTGCCGAGCGACGATCCCCGCGATGTCGCTCCAGTCGTGCCGGCGGTTCGCGAAGGCTTTCAACACGATCAGATCTTCGGCCGACGCGGTTCGCAGCGCGATGTCCGGCAAGAATTCGAACGCGGTGGCTCGATCGATGATCTCAGCCTCGAACGGAAAACCCGCGAGCGCAATGTCAATCGGAACCCCTGAACTCCCCTGCAACAGGAGCACACGGTTCGTCAGCGCGAATTCCAGGGCGTCGGGGATCCGCGGCGCGAACAACTCGAGGAGTACGCGCGCTATTGGCTCCTCCGCGCCGAATCCGGTAAACAGCGTGATATCGACATCTCGGGTCAGCCGTGGCTCACCCCAACGCATCACGGCCAACCCCCCAATGGTGCAGGACCGCCACCCTCGTCCGTCCACGACTCGCTGGACCTCTGCCGCCTGGGCAACGAGCCGATTCACGCGCGCCGCAGGGCAAACAGCCTTTGCTGGACGACGAGTCCGGAAGTGGCCGTGGCCGGAGCGGAGCTTTGCGCTGCCTCGAACGCGTCGCTCATGGATTCAATGAACGATGCGACATCCACGCGTTTGAGCTCAGCGACTCGAATCGCAGCGAGACGCGGAGCCGCCGCCTTCCAACGTGCGGTCCATTCCGCCTGTCCATCCCCAGAGGTCATTCATGGAATGTAGGCGAGCGGCCCTTAACCGACAGCAGGCGGCGTCGGGACGCCAAGAAGGAGAGCCTCGCCTTCCAGCGTGGCTCGACGACTAACTTTCCCAAGCATGGCCTGACCTCCTCTCACCCCACGCACCTTTGACATCGTCGCCAGCGGGACGGATCGGCGCGTGCGCGCCGGGAGAACTCGACAATGCCCACCGGCGGTGATCGCACGCTTTGGCTCGCACTTGGCACCATGGCGGTCGTCGTAGCCGTCGGGCTCGTGGCTGTGCCCGGCCGAGCGCGGTCGACGGCGGAGCAGGCGCGTGGCGCGTCCGTGGACCGCTGGCCTGGGAGCGACGACGTCACCACCGTCGATGACGCCGCTGCGTTCAAGGGAAATGTGAGCGGACTGGCCTACGCGAGCGCTCGCCCACGGTCACCGGCGGTGCTGTGGGCGGTGCAGAACGGTCCCGGTACGCTCTTTCGCCTGTCCTCCGCGAGCAATCGGTGGGCTACGCCGGCCGAGGAGCGCGCGGGAATGCGGCTTCGGTATCCGGACGGAAGGGGGGAGGTGGACGCCGAGGGCATCGCACTTGCCGGCCGCGACGACCGGGGCGTCTATGTGGCCAGCGAGCGAAACGAGAGCGCGAAGGGCAGCCGCAACAGCATCCTTCGATATATGCCGGAACGCGGCAGTCGTGAGCTGCGAGCCACACACGAGTGGGATCTCACGCGCGCGCTGCCGCAGTCGCCACCGAATGCGGGCCTCGAGGCGATTGCCTGGGTCCCCGATAGCGCGCTCGTCGCCGCGCGTTTCATGGACGAGAGCACCCGCGCCCCCTACGCACCCTCTCGATATCCAGAGCATGGCACCGGGCTCCTGTTCGTCGGCCTGGAGACGAACGGAACGCTCTACGCCTTTGCGCTGAACCACGTGACGATGGCGTTCACGAGAGTGGCTACGATCACCACCGGCCAGCGCGCCGTGATGTCGCTCGAGTACGATCGCGACTCCGGCCTGTTATGGGCGGGCTGCGACGACACCTGCGGCAACCGCACCACCACGCTCGCGATCGACGCCGGCGGGCGATACGTCGTACGAAACCGCTACGCGCCCCCCAGCACCCTGCCGAAGGCAAACAACGAGGGGTTCGCCATCACGACACGGGCCGAGTGCGTCAACGGCCGAAAGCCCGTCTTCTGGGCCGACGACCGCGATACGCGCGGCCACTCCATTCGCAGCGCATCACTGCCGTGCACGACGAGCGCGTCTCCGGGTGGCCCGGACTGAGCCAGCCGGTATATTGACGCTTCGGTTTGCTGCTGTTCCTCCATCATTCACTCGGCCACGCGGAATGGAGATCGAACCACGCATCTTCGCCCTTGCGTTGTACCTCGGTCCCGACGTGCTCATGCCGGTGGCATCAGCGATCGCCGCGGTCGCCGGGTTCCTGCTGATGTTCTGGCAGCGCACGGTCCTTTTCTTCAGGCGCATCGTCCAGTCGATTCGCGGCGCGTTCGGACG
>JBKJMP010000030.1:0-9504 GCA_046596395.1 Gemmatimonadaceae bacterium | reverse complement strand
GCAGCGCGGTGAACGCCGCCCGCTCGTCCTCTGGAATGGTGGGAAGCGGATGCCCGATGACGTCCGCGGCCGCGTACTGGAACATGGCTTCGGCGGCGGGATTCCAGAGGACGATGCGCTCGTCGTGGCTGATGACGAAAACGGCGAGGGGAGCGGCGTCGATGAGGACGCGCAGCCGCTCGCTCGTCATCTGGAACTCGCTCTCCGACGCGGCGCGCTCACCGGCGTCGTTCCTGCGCGACGTCGCGTCGCGGTAGTAGAGCACGCAGCCGAATTCGAGGGGCACGAAGTCCACTTCGACCCAGTAGGGACCATGCGTCCCGCGTGTGGTGAAGTACATGGGCGCGCGATCCACCACAGCCCGCTCCACCGCCAGCCGCGCCGGCATGTCGGGAGCGTAGCCAAGAACGTCCCAGAGGTTCAGGCCGGGCATGCGCCCGGGGTCCGCCCCCCGCGCGAGCATGTCTCGCCGCGCGGCCAGGTTGAGGAAGAGCACCTGCATATCGTAGCCGACGACGAAGCAGCCGTCCCGCAGATGCTCCAGGAATGGCGCGAACGCGTGCCCGCCGTCGTGCGCGACAGGCACGACGGGTGCGCCGGACTCGGATTGGTGATCTGCGGCCATTAAGGGCAGTATCGGACACATGAGGGCAAACGGCCAGTCGATAGCTTGCCCCACCATGGTCTCGCGGTTATCTATCGCAAGGAACATACAACCGTTCGTCGTGGCGATTTTCAGCAAATTGCGGCCACGTTAATCCCCTGCTAAAGCGCGAGCCCGCACGCCGTCGCGTTTGGGCTCCTTTTTTTGTTGGTGCCACAATGATCGATCGCACGGAATCCTCCCCGGTGACTCCGACCCACCCGTACCTGCTCGCGCTGCGCGACCGCGTGCTGGTCTACGACGGGGCCATGGGCACCAATATCCAGCGCCACGATCCCACCCCGGAGGACTTCGGCGGCAAGGCGCTGGAGGGGTGTAACGACAACCTCGTGCTCACGCGGCCGGACATCATCCAGTCCATCCACGAGTCGTTCCTCGCCGTCGGCTGCGACGTCGTGGAAACCTGCACGTTCCAGAGCACGCCCCACCGCCTGCGTGAGTGGGGCCTGGAGGACAAGACACGCGAACTGAACGTGCAGGGCGCGCGCCTTGCGCGTGCGGCATGCGACAAGTTCTCCACCCCCGACCGGCCTCGCTTCGTCGCGGGATCCATCGGACCCACCGGCATGCTGCCGTCCAGCAGCGATCCCGCGCTGGGCAACATCACCTTCGAGGCCCTCGCCGAGACGTTCTACTGGCAGGCCAGGTATCTCGTCGAAGGCGGCGTGGACGTGCTGCTCGTGGAGACGGCGCAGGACATCCTGGAGGTGAAGGCCGCCCTCACCGGATTCGAGCGCCTGTTCGCGGAGATCGGCCGACGGGTGCCCGTGCAGGCGCAGATCACGCTGGACACCAGCGGACGGATGCTCCTCGGCACCGACATCGCGAGTGCCCTCGCGACGCTCGAGGCCATGCGCGTCGACGTCATCGGGCTCAACTGCTCGACGGGCCCCGAGCACATGCGCGAGCCAATCCGCTACATGACGGAACACTGCTCGCTCCCCATCTCGGTCATTCCGAACGCGGGGCTGCCGTTGAACACTGGCACGGGCGAGGCGATCTACCCGCTCGAGCCGGTGCCGATGGCGGCGATGCTGCGCGAGTTCGTCGAGGAGTCCGGCGTGCGGATCGTCGGCGGCTGCTGCGGCACCACGCCCGAACACCTGGAGGCCATCGTCAACGCGGTGCGCACTGCCACGCCCAAGGCGCTGCACGCGCACCGGCGCGAGGCGCTGGTGTCGTCGGCCATGCGCGCAACCACTGTGCGCCAGGAGCCCGCGCCGCTACTCGTGGGCGAGCGGGTCAACTCGCAGGGGTCGCGCAAGGTAAAGCGCCTGCTGCTGGCCGACGATTACGAGGGCATCCTCGAGGTCGCGCGCGAGCAGCAGGACTCGGGCGCCCACGTGTTGGACGTCTGCGTGGCCCTCACCGAGCGCGGTGACGAAGCGGAGCAGATGTCGAAGGTGGTGAAGCTCCTGAGCATGAGCGTCGAGACGCCGCTCCTGATCGACTCGACCGAGCGCAACGTCATCGAGGCGGCGCTGGAACACGTGCCGGGCCGCGCGATCATCAACTCCATCAACATGGAGAATGGCCGCAAGCGCATCGACGACATCGTGCCGCTCGCGAAGAAGCACGGCGCGGCGCTCGTCGCGCTCACGATCGATCCCGTCGGCATGGCCAAGACCCGCGAGCGAAAGCTCGAGGTCGCGAAGGCCATCTTCGATATCGTCGTGGGCGAGTATGGCCTGCGTGCCGAGGACCTGATCTACGATGCGCTGACCTTCACGCTCGCCACCGGCGATGCAGAGTGGATCGACAGCGCGCACGAGACGATCGAGGGCATCCGCCTCATCAAGCGCGAGCTGCCGGGCGTCTTCACGATCCTCGGCGTGTCGAACGTGAGTTTTGGTCTCGATCCGGCAGCCCGGTATGTATTGAACTCCGTCTTCCTCCATCACTGCGTGGAAGCGGGGCTCGACGCGGCCATCGTGAATCCCGCACACATCACGCCGTACTCGGAGATCAGCACCGAGCACCGCGCGCTCGCCGACGACCTCGTGTTCAACAAGCGCGCGGATGCGCTCCAGCGCTTCATCGAAGGGTTCGCCACCGCGGAACAGAAAGATGCTCGCGCCGAGAAGGAGGACCCCACGCTCGGAATGACGCCGGAGCAAAAGGTCCACTGGATGGTGCTGCACCGGAAGAAGGAGGGCGTGGAAGACGCGCTCGACGCCGCCGGCGTGCGTGAGAATCCGGTGCGCGTGCTGAACGAGGTCCTGCTGCCCGCCATGAAGGAGGTGGGTGACAAGTTCGGCGCCGGCGAGCTCATTCTGCCGTTCGTGCTCCAAAGCGCCGAGGTGATGAAGAAGGCGGTGAAGCACCTCGAGACGTTCCTCGAGAAGGCCGAAGGCTACACGAAGGGAAAGGTCGTGCTGGCGACCGTGTACGGCGACGTGCACGACATCGGCAAGTCGCTCGTGAACACGATCCTCTCGAACAACGGCTACACCGTGTACGACCTCGGCAAGCAGGTGCCCGTGAACACGATCATCGAGAAGGCAATCGAAGTCGGCGCGGATGCGATTGGGTTGTCGGCGCTGCTGGTGAGCACGAGCAAGCAGATGCCGCTGTGTGTGCAGGAGCTCGACAAGCGCGGGATACATATTCCGGTGCTCATCGGCGGTGCGGCGATCAATCGCCGCTTCGGCCGCCGAGCGCTGTTCGTCGAGCCCGAGCGCGCGTACGAGTCGGGCGTGTTCTACTGCAAGGATGCGTTCGAGGGACTCGAGACGATGGACGCGCTGCAGGACGAGGCGCGGCGCTCGGACACGATCTCGAAGCTCTTGTCCGATGCACGGAACGACGCGTTCCTGCACGGCAACGTGGGCAAGGACGTCCGCGCCGGAACCGCAGGCGGTGAGCGAAGCGACGTGTCGCACAACCATGCGATTCCCGCGGCGCCGTTCTGGGGGCCGAAGGTGTTGACGGACATCCCCATCGATGAAGTGTTCGACCTGCTCGACAAGGACGAGCTCTTCCGCCTCCAGTGGGGCGGGCGTGGCTCAGGCCCCGAGTTCGACGCGGTCGTGAAAGAGCAGTTCGAGCCGACGCTCGCGCGCCTCAAGGAGGAGGCAAAGACCGGCGGATGGGTGCAGCCGCAGGCGGTGTATGGCTTCTATCCCACGCAGAGCATTGGGAACGACATCGTGATCTACGAGCCGGAGCCGTACGCGAAGGACGGCACGCTCGTGGAGCGGACGCGCTTCCACTTTCCGCGGCAGGATGGTCGCGAGCGTCTGTGCATCGCGGATTACTTCCGCGGGGCCACCAGCGGCGACGTCGATGTCGTGGCGTTCCAGCTGGTCACCGTGGGCGATGAGGCGACGCGCCGGTTCGAGACGCTCCAGGCAGCGGGGGAGTACAGCGAGGCATTCTACGCGCACGGACTTGCAGTCGAAGCCGCGGAAGCGGTGGCCGAGTGGATGCATCGCCGCATCCGTCGTGAGCTCGGCATCCCGGGCGGACGTGGCAAGCGGTACTCGTGGGGCTACGGCGCGTGTCCGGATCTCGAGGATCACGCGCAGCTCTTCACGCTGCTGCCGGCCGACGAACTCGGCATGACGCTCACGTCGGCCTATCAGTTGATTCCCGAGCAGAGCACGGCGGCAATTCTCGTGCATCATCCCGAGGCGAAGTACTACGCCGTGCGAACGGCGGGGGAGGCGGCGAGTGTCTGAACTTGTCATGCTGAGCGGAGCGAAGGATCCGCACCTCACGCATCTGGAAGCGCAGATCCTTTGCTGCGCTCAGGTCGACACGCATGAGTGACGCCCTACGCCGGCTGGTGGACCCCGGATCGCTCGTGCTGTTCGACGGCGCGATGGGCACGATGCTGTACGCTCGCGGCGTCTTCATCAACCAGTGCTACGATGAGCTCAACATCAAGGCGCCCGATCTCGTCCGCGACATCCATAAGGCGTACGTCAAGGCAGGCGCCGAGGTGCTCGAGACGAACAGCTTCGGCGCGAATCGCCTGAAGCTCTCGCAGTTCGGGTTGCAGACGCAGACGCGCGAGCTGAATCGCCGCGCCGCGGAGCTCGCGCGCGAGGCGGCCGCTGACGGCCGCGAGGTGCTCGTCGCAGGTGCCGTCGGCCCGCTCGGCGTGCGCCTGGAGCCATACGGCCCCACCTCTGCCGCAGAGGCGCAAGCGATCTTCCGCGAGCAGATGGAAGGGCTGAAGGAAGGCGGTGCGGATTTCTTCATCGTCGAGACGTTCAGCGACCTGCACGAGATCGGGCAGGCAATCGTCGCGGCGCGCGCCGTCGATCCGGCGATGCCCGTCGTCGCGATGATGACGATCGGCGTCGATGGACTCACGCCGTATGGCGCGACGCCGGAAGACGTCGCACGCGCGCTCGACCGGTTCGGTGCCGACGTGGTGGGGCTCAACTGCTCCGTCGGCCCGCAGACGATTCTCGAGGCCGTCGAGAAGATGGTCCAGGTCACGCACAAGAAGATCATCGCGCAGCCGAACGCCGGCATGCCGCGCGACGTCGGCGGGCGGAGCATGTACATGGCGAGCGCCGAGTACATGGCGGAGTACGCGCGTCATCTCGTGCAGGGGGGAGCGAAGATCGTCGGCGGGTGTTGTGGCACCACGCCCGAGCACATCAAGGCGATGTGCTCGAGCATTCGTCCACTGAGCCCGCGCTTCGCGCGCACCGGTGGCGGGATGGCCGAACTGGCGGTGGGCACGGCACCCGCGCTGCGCGAGAAGGCGCCGCGGACGCCAGACGTGCCGCCGATGCCGCTCGCGGACCGCTCGCGCTGGGGGAACAAGATCGCGACCGGCCGGTTCGTCACGTCCGTCGAGATCGTGCCGCCGCGCGGCGTGGATGCGACGAAGATGTTGACGGACGTCGCGAAGTTGAAGGTCGCCGGCGTGGATGCGGTCAACGTCCCCGACGGTCCGCGTGCGCAGAGCCGCATGGGGGCGCTGCTCACGTCGTTGCTGATCGAGCAGAAGGTCGGCATCGAGACGGTCACGCACTACGCCTGCCGCGACCGCAACCTCCTCGGCATGCTGAGCGACCTGCTCGGCGCGTCGGCGGTGGGGCTGCGCAACATGCTGCTCATCACGGGCGATCCGCCGAAGATGGGGCCGTATCCGAGCGCGACGGCGGTGTTCGACATCGACGCCATCGGGCTGACGAATCTCGTGCGCAACCTGAACTTCGGTCGCGATCCCGGTGACAACTCGATCGGCAAAGGCACGTCATTCGTCATTGGCGTGGGGGTCAACCCAGCGCCAATCGACCTCGATCACGAACTCAAGCGGTTCGCGTGGAAGGTGGAAGCGGGTGCGGAGTTCGCCGTCACGCAGCCGGTGTTCGACGCGTCGCAGCTCGAGAACTTCCTGCGACGCACCGAGGGCGCGCGCGTGCCGATCGTCGCTGGCATCTGGCCGCTGGTCAGCGTGCGCAATGCCGAGTTCCTGGCGAACGAGGTGCCCGGCGTTAGCGTACCCGCCGAGGTGATCGCACGGATGGGGCGCGCGAGCGAGAAGTCCAAGGAGCATGCGGTGGCGGAGGGCATTGCGATCGCACGCGAGATGCTGGATCGCGTGCGCGGTTCCGTACAAGGTGTGCAGGTGAGCGCGCCGTTCGGGAAGGTGGAACTCGCGCTCGAGGTGTTCGGTGATACGTTGGAGGCTTCGTAAGCGTCAGTTTCGGTGCACCCCGGGCGCGCGGAGGAGACGATGGAGCATGGCCGCCTCTTCGTCGATACGTCCGGCGTGGAGTGGGAGGTCTATGACGAGAGCCAGTGGACGATCGCGTGGGCACTCGACTGGGAGTATCCACCGCAGACGGAGAATCCCGGGCTCTTGTTCGACTCGAAGCTTGGGCGGCGTCGGATCTTTCCCTGCCCTCCAGACTGGCGGACGCTGACGGATCACCAGCTCGAGGCGCTCGTCACACGAGCGACGACGCTCACGTAGGCCTCAGCGCGCAGGCGGCACGGTGCGGATCTTCCCCTTCGCCCGAGCGACGGTGCGACACGTCGCGGGGAAGGCGCGCTCGAATGACTGCTGATCCCGCGCGCGCAGGAGCACCGGCGCCAAGTTCGCCGGAATGCCGTGCGCCAGGATCGCCGCCTCGCTCACGATGATCACCATCGCGTCGGCGTCCGGCTGGTTGAGCAGGGCGATCCAGTTGGACTGCACGGCATCGAGGCTTCCCACGGCAACGTTCTCGTGGCGTTGCCGGAGCGCGGTCTCCGCGCGGCGCGCCAGCCGGCCCTCGTCCGGCTCCATGATGAGCCACACCGGCACGCGTCCGTTGTCGCGACGAAAAGTCGGGTCTCCCGCGATCGCGGCGTCGAGGTCGGCGGCTACGGCGCGGCGTGGTTGGTCCAGGTAGGCGAACCCGCAGGGGACATTCACCTCGAGTATGGCGAAAGCGTCGTCTCCCGTGACCGGAGACGCCCGGACGATCACGTCCACGCCGCAACTCGGCGCGCCGTGGTGCGCGAGGAAGCGCTCGATCCGTGCGATATCCTTCGCACGCATGTAGTCCGTCGCCTTGACGCGGTCCATGCCAGCGCCGGAGGCGGCCGAGACGCGCACCACGCGCCCGTCCTCGGGAATGACGCGATCCAGGTCGGCCAGGGTGCGCACGCCGTAGGCCCAGAGGCACAGCACC
Source organism: Gemmatimonadaceae bacterium (assembly GCA_046596395.1). Lineage (GTDB taxonomy): Bacteria > Gemmatimonadota > Gemmatimonadetes > Gemmatimonadales > Gemmatimonadaceae > AG11. Next base: position 2,196 of record JBKJMP010000030.1, on the reverse strand, counting down.
AGACGACGCCGGTGGGCGTCCGACGCGGACATCGTGCGAAGGTACCGGGGATATTGCGCGCCGATCAGTGCAGCCAGCGACTGCCTGCCGTCGCCGGTCACGGTAAACGGCGCGGCGTGAAAGGCGCGATGGAGTCGTCCGGCGAGAAAGTGCAGGCGCAACTCCGTGCCATCGACGCCGGATTCGACGAGGACCGCGTGCCCGCCCGCCAGCAGGGTCTTTGCGGCACTCGTGATGTCGCGCGCGTCGCTGACTCCGACGATGACACCATCGGAGTTTCCGCCGGCCAGCCGCTTGATCACCACCGGCCCGCCCAGCGTCCGTGCAATCCGCAGCGCGGCTCGAGGCGAACTCGCGAGACCGCCCGGCGCCACCGGCAGCCCGTGCGCCGACAGGAGATCGCGTGCCGCGGCCTTGTTCGATCCCGCGAGTGTGAGCGTGGCGCTGACATGCGGGGGCAGGTTCATCAACAGGAGCCGAGCATGCCGCCCTGCCCCGACGAGAAGGCTGGGATAGAATCCGAGCCGGAGCGGTTGCACCACCCAGCCGCGCCGTCTCGCCGCGCGCGCGTGCATGCCGTAGGAGGCCTCGTACATCCTCGCATCGGCGCCGGCGATGGCCAGGTCGTCAGCAAGCTGGCGGGCGAGCGGGCGATTCTCGCACGACGCGTGGAGCGCGGACGACAACAGCGCCAGGGCCAGGAATGGGTAGGTGGGAGCGAATCCCTCGACGACGTCGCCCCGCGCCCGCACCCGCAACGGGCCGCCAAGCCCGGCGTCCACCACGACCCGCGCCCATGCCGCACACAGCACACGGGAGTCCGCGTTCACGGCCCGCAGGTGCACAAATCCGGGTCCACCGTTGAACGAGACTCCCATGTGTCGGGTGAGGGCCTGGATGCGCATCAGGCGCTCACGCGAGAACGACCTAGCCGATCAACCGGGGCATCCAGTCGTGCCCGAGTCTGCCGTCTCCTTGCACTGCTCGCTGTCGGCTGCCATCCGGCCGCCGCTCACCTTCGCCGCCTCTTCATCGGTCATCTTCTGTTTCGGCGCAGGCTCGGCACTTGGCTTCTTCTTGTCGGTCATCGAATCCCCCGTGTGGATGGTTGTGTTACGCGGGCATATCATAGGTTCGATGCGTGGCGATTGCTATGTTGTGGGTCACAATCGCTCGCAACAGGCGGGCGCGCAGTGCCGGACTGTCGATTGCGCACTCCTGTGCGATTACCGAGGCTCGAGCCATGCCCTCGTTCATCTCGTTCGACGAGTTCTCCGACGTGGTCGGTCGCGGCTCGGGCATCCTCATCTTCGCGATCACCAACGAGTGCGACGACGCCGCGCTCTTAGCGGGCAACGAGCTGCAGCGAATCGTGGGGACGACAGCCACGGTGTACCTGATGTGCGCGAACGTGGCGGCGGCGCCCACCCTGGTTTATTACGAGGGCGGCGACACACGCGTCCTCGCCAGGCGTGAAGGAACGGAATCAGTGGCCACGGTGATGGAGGATGTCGCCGACGCGAAGCGCCGCGCGGCCTCGCGACCGACCGCCGCTGACGAAGCGGAGCGCCACGCGGCCGATGCCGAGCACACCGAGCGCATGCTGGCCTCGGAGCAGCTCAATCGCTTTCCACCGTTCTTCCGGATGGCGCGCAAGCTCGCCCGGGATGCGTGGCATGCGGCACGCAGCACGGCCGAGGGCGCGCCGCTGCTGCTGGAGAGCGACGCTGCGGCGGCACGACTTCAGGTGTGCCAGGCGTGCCCGTCGCTCCGCGGCGACCGGTGCGTCGAGTGCGGCTGTTACATGATGGTCAAGGCGCACATCGCATCGATGGCGTGTCCGCTGGACAAGTGGCCGAAGCCTGCGCTGTCCTCCGCTACCTGAGCCGCGCCTCGACCATCCGGCGAAACGTCCCATCCTCGAGTGCCTGCCGGAAATGCACTCCGGGACAACCCGTGCTCGCGTAATGGTAATGTCCGCCGATACGCTCGAGCGGGAGGTCGAACTCCTTGATCGCCCACGCCATCATGTCCGCGATCGCCGACATCTGCGCGGCCGTCGGCGCCTGCCGCTCGTAGTTGCCGATCACGCTGATGAGGAAGTGCCCGCCGGGATCGTACGCGGTATTCGTCTCGCCCATGTACCGCCAGTCGCGCCCCTCGAAGATCCGTCCCTCGAGGTCGAGCAGGTAGTGG
>JBKJMP010000024.1:0-7166 GCA_046596395.1 Gemmatimonadaceae bacterium | reverse complement strand
CGGAACGAGTGCAAGCAGGAGCGCGCGCATGGGAGCCTTCCCTGGGTGAGAGCGATCGAGGAACCGATGATAATATCGCGGCGACGCAGGAAGTTTCACCACAGTGGTGGCACGCCGTAGCTGCCCGAGACTTTCCGACATCTCGACACAGTCCCGCTCGACGCTGATACTACCGCACATGACTCCCGACCTCCGCGAACGGCTTCAGGGTGCGTTGTCACCAGGCTATACGATCGAGCGGGAGCTCGGTGGCGGCGGCATGAGTCGCGTATTCGTCGCAGAGGACCGCACGCTCGGCAGACGCGTCGTGGTGAAGGTGCTCCCGCCGGAGATGGCGGAAGGCGTCAGCTCGGACAGGTTCCGACGCGAGATCCAGCTCGCAGCCAGTCTTCAGCATCCGCACGTGGTACCGCTGTTGAACGCGGGCGCGGCGGACGGCCTGCTGTACTTCACGATGCCCTTCGTCGAAGGAGAGTCGCTGCGCGCCCGGCTGTCGCGCGACGGCATGCTGTCCGTGGAGGAGGCGTTGCGCGTTTTCCGGGAGATCGCCGACGCCCTCGCCTATGCGCACGCGCACTCGGTCGTGCATCGCGACATCAAGCCGGACAATGTGCTCCTGTCGAACGGGCACGCGCTCGTCACGGACTTCGGCATCGCGAAGGCGGTCGCGGCCTCGGGTGGCGACACCGCGGAGACCCTCACGGTGGTAGGTACAACGCTTGGCACGCCGAGCTACATGGCGCCGGAGTTGATCGCTGCGGACACATCGGCGGATCACCGGGTGGACATATATGCGTTCGGCTGTCTGGCCTATGAGGTCCTGACCGGCACTCCGCCTTTTCACGGTATCTCTCGCCAAGCACTCATCAAGGCACACTTCGGCGAGATCCCCGCGTCAGTCGTGGATCGGCGTCCCGAAGTCCCCTCGGCGCTCGCGGCGATCATCGCGTGGTGCCTGGAGAAGGATCCGGCCCGACCTCCGCAGACGGCCGCCGAGCTGATCGCGGGCCTCGACGCGGTTGGTGTTCACGGTACCTCACATGATGTCGTCGCGCGACGTATGGCGAAGCCCGCGATGCTCATTGCTGCGGGCGTTGCGTTCGCGATAGTCGCGGCGGGCGCGTGGTGGTGGGTATCGAGCCGGTCCTCTGCGGTAACGAGCACGGATGTGGTGGCCGTTCTGCCATTTCGAGTGAATGGTGCAGACCCCTCGCTCGCGTACCTGCGTGAGGGAATGGTCGACCTGCTGGCGGCAAAACTCACGGGTGAAGGCGGTCCGCGAGCAGTCGATCCCCGCGTGGCCGTCAGCGCGTGGCGACGGGCCGGGGGCAGCGACCGCGAGGACGTGGAGCCGGAGCGCGCATTGACGCTCGCTTCCAGCATCGGAGCGGGGCGACTGATCCTCGGCACTGTCGTCGGCACCTCGCGGCTCGTGACCTTGTCCGTCACGCTTCAGGATGCGCCTGGAGGACGCGAGCGCGGCCGCGCGTCCGTCGAAGGCTCGCCCGATTCGCTGCCCGGCCTTGTCGATGCGCTCACGTCGCGATTGCTCGCCGTCACCGCCGGCGAAGAGAAGCGCCTGACCACTCGCACCACGGCGCTGCTGCCCGCCCTGCGTTCGTATCTCGAAGGCCAGCGCCAGTTCAGGCGTGGCAACTACGCCGCGGCAATTCGTCACTACCAAAGTGCGATCGAGATGGATTCCGCCTTCGCGCTCGCGGGGCTCGGCAAGTTCTTCGCGTGTGGGTACGACCTGACGGGTGCGTGTACGGGCCGCTCGGGCACGGTCGTGGCGCATGCCGGCGCATCACGCCTGAGCGCGCGCGACTCGATCCTGTTGTACTCACTCAACCCGCGCTTTCCCAATCCCGGGCCGCGCTCGGAGATCCTGCCCGCACGGGAGCAGGCGGCGCGCCTGCTCCACGACAGTCCGGACGCCTGGTTCAGCCTGGGCGACTACCTGATGCATTACAGCTCGGCGTTCGGCAAGCTCGATGGACTGTCCGACGCGAAGCGTGCGTTCGCGCGTGCGGTGGCGCTCGACTCGTCGTTTATTCCGGCACTGGAGCACCTCGTGCACATTGCCATCTTCGAGCAGGATCTGGTGAGTGTCAGTCGCTTCGGCGCGCTGTACCTCGCGCAGGACTCCGTGTCTGAGGCCGCGCCTTCCATTCGTTGGCAAGTCGCAGCGGCGTCCGGCGATTCCGCGGCCCTGCGACGTCTGCTGCCTGCCATCGACACGATGCCGATGCTCAGCCAAATGCTCCTCACTTTCCTCGGTGGCAGCACGAGGCATTGGGGTCTCGCCGAAGAGCGCGCCGTCCGCGCGCTGCTGGCCCGCCACGGGTCGCCTGGGGAGCGAGGAGAAATCATGAAGTTGCGATTCACCCTCCTCCTCGATCGTGGCCGCCCTGCCGAAGCGCTCGGAGTGATGCGCGAGCTCAAGGACCTGGATCCGCGCTCGAGCTGGGTGGATCATAAGCTGGTATGGGCGGGCCTTCTTCTCGGAGTCGATTCGACCGCCGCCGCGTCGACTGCGGGAGTTCTCGCCCGATCCGTGGATGTCTCGCTCAACTCGGATAGTGATCTGCGCGCAGAACAGTATGCGGATGGCTGCGTGGCGGGTGCATGGTATGCATCGTTGGGGGACGACGCGCGCGCAGCGAAGGCATCGGCACGGTTGCATCGGCCGCCCGTTACCGGGGACAGTCCGCTACGCCAGGCATCCAATGAGGAATGTGCCCTCATGATCGACGCCATTCGTGCGGTGCGAGGCCGGCAGCCGCAGGCGCGCACCTTGGTGACGTCGTTCGATTCGCTCCGGAGACTGTCGCCCCCAACGGCGCTCATGGACGAGGGGAATCTCGTCCTTGCTCGCCTGTGGGAGGCGCTTGGCGAGCGCGAAAAGGCGGCGGACGTCGCCGCGCGCAGGACGCGCACGCCCACGTCCGGTTACTGGTCCGAGTTCTACCTCATGGAAGGGCGGAATGCGGCAGCCGCAGGACAGCGTGAACGGGCAATCCAGGCGTACCGGCGCTACCTCTCCAGGCGAGCGGATGCCGAGCCCGCGCTGCGGCCCGAGGTTGAGCGCGTTCGGAAGGAGTTGACGCGGCTCGAACGCGCGGGGCGGTGACGCGGACGCGAAGGCCGTCTCGCCGATGCGGAATCGTGGCGGCCCTACCCATACGTTATCCCCTCAGCCTCCCACTTCCACCCCGCCCACCGAGACCGATCGTGCCCTGATCGACTCGAGCAGTGCGAGTGACTCAGTCTCCCCGTATACGTCTCCTTCCGCTCGGCGAAGGTCGAGGCTCGTCCGGCCAAACGAATCCGCGCTGTCGAAGTCGCCGAGCTCGCGCGCGGCCCATCCACGAAGCGCCAACGCTTGTGCCATGGCCCATCGGTCTCCGAGACGCTGAAGCATCGGAATCGATTCGGCGTCGAGTCGGCGCGCCGCTTCGGCCGCGTTACCTTCCCGCAGCGACACCTCACACAGCACGTTGAGTGCGAAGTGATACAGCCGTTGGTCGCCGATCGACTGGTACGTGCTCATGGACGCCGCGAGCAACTCCCTCGCCCGCGAAAACTGTCCAGCGCGGCACTCCGTCAGGGCGAGGAACGTACCGGCGAACGCAGCACCGCGTCGGTCGGCGATGTCGGAGCGAATCGTGCGGCTCCGATCCAGGTACTCGCGTGCCTTGGGGAGGTCGGCCTCGAACAGCGCAGTAACTCCGAGGTTGTTCAAGGCGAGCGCCATGCCTCGATTGTCGCCGATGCGCTCGGCAATCGCGAAGGAATCGCCGGACAGCTGGCGTGCGGAGTCATACTCGCATCGCCGCCAGGCCATCCACCCGAGATCCGAAAGTGCACGCACCTCCCCCTGGGTGTCCCCGAGCCGGCGACGCAGATCGAGCACTGATTCGAAATACGACGTCGCCTCGCCGACCGCGCCATTGTTCTGCGCGAGGTGTGCGGCGCCCGTGAGGAAATCCGCGCGCACGGAGTCCAGCGATGGAACCGGTGCGAGCGCGCTGATACGGCGCATCCAGGCACGCCCCTCGGCGAGGTGTCCGCGCACGAGCCAGAATCGCCACAGGGCTGCGCCGAGGCGCAGGGCGCCCTCCGAGTCTTCGCGCGCCAGGTAGCCGTCGAGGGCAGCGCGCATGTTGTGATGCTCCACCGCGAGAATCGCCAGCGAGGTGAACTGCGCTTCACCGGTCAAGGTCGGTGCGAGCGTCGTCGCCAGCCGGAGGTACCATTCGCCATGCCGAACTGCGAGAACGGCCGCGTCGCTATCCTGGGCATGGAGTTCGAGCGCAAAGTCCCGGACCAGCTCGAGCATGCGGAATCGCGGTTCGTTCCCGATTCCACCGTGCGCTTCTTTCATGAGAAGGCTGGCATCGACCAGCGCTTCCACGCCCCCGAGCACGTCGAGATCGTCACGGTCCGACGTGCAGACCGCTTCGATCGCTTCGAGCGTGCATCCTCCGGCGAACACGGCAATCCGCGCGAACACGCGCTGTTCGTTCGCGGCCAGCAGCCCGTGACTCCAGACGATGGTCTGCCGGATCGTTCGATGCCGTTCCGGCATGTCCCGGCCGCCACCTGTCAGGAGCATGAAGCCCTTGCCGAGCCGTGCGAGAATGTTGTGCGGAGACATCAGCCGGCAGCGCGCCGCCGCCAACTCGATCGCGAGCGGCAGGCCATCGAGCCGGACGCAGATGCCGGCAACGGCGCGAACCGCATCGTCGTCGAGTACGAGAGCCGCATCGGCTTCGCGCGCGCGCCGCTCGAAGAGCTGAACCGCCGGACTCGCTCGCAACTCGGCAATCGATGCGCTCTCCGGATCGTCCGGTATGGCCAGCGGCGCAATGAAGAATTCGTGCTCCGCGCGCAACCCGAGACGAATGCGACTGGACACGAGAATCGTCACCGTTGGGCAGCGCGAGATCAGTAACGACACGGATGGAGCGGCACCTACGACCTGCTCGAAGTTGTCGAGGACGATCAACACTCGTTGCGACGCGAGCGCCGCGCTGACCGGCTCCATCAGGGTGTTCTCCCCCTGTCCGTGCACGCCGATCGCCGACGCGATTGCGGGCAGAACACCCGCGGGTTCCCGTACGCTGGACAGGTCCACGAAATAGACGCGGTCGAGAGAGGACTCGAGGTCGGTCGCAAGCTGGACGGCGAGTCGCGTCTTGCCGCTCCCACCCGCGCCCGTGAGGGTAAGGAGTCGCACGTCCGGACGCTCGAGTAACACACGCGCTGAAGCCAGCTCGCGTTCACGCCCGATCAGTTCATCGGTGGATGCCGGAAGGTTGGAAGGCGTATCGGATGCGCCGCCGGACAGCAGCGCCGCGACCTCGCTCGCCGTTGCGGGGCGGTCGCCCGGATCGAGCGACAGCATGCGCTGCACGAGCGTCTCCAGCCAGCGTGGCACGTCGGCGCGCATGCTGCGCAACGACGGAGGCGGCTCGGTGAAGCGCCGTGCGATTACGGCCTGCGCATTGACGCCGATCCAGGGCGGCCGCCCGGCGAGCATCTCGAAGAGCACGCACCCGAGGCTGAAGACGTCGGATGGGGGGCCCACGTCTTCTCCACCTGTGACCTGTTCGGGACTCATGTAGGCCGGCGTCCCCAATGCCATGCCGACCTGGGTCAGTGACGAGTCGATCGCCGTCGAAACGAGGCGCGCGATTCCGAAGTCCGCGACGACCGCGTGGTGCTCGGCGAGGAGAATGTTTTCGGGCTTGATGTCGCGATGCACCACACCGCGCCGATGCGCATGGTCGAGCGCCTCGGCCACCTCACGTGCGATCACCAGCGCATCAGTCACCGCGAGCTGCGAGTCGCGGATGAGCCGAGCGCGCAGTGACTCGCCATCCACGAACGGCATCACATAGTAGAGTGTGCGCTCCCACTCGCCGGAGTCGTGCAGCGGAAGGATGTGGGGATGCTGGAGCTTCGCGGTGATGAGGATCTCGCGCTCGAGGCGCTCGCGTCCCACGGCCGCCGAAAGCTCGGGATGCAGCATCTTGATGGCGACGAGCCGGTCGTGCTTTCGGTCGCGGGCGAGAAACACGACTGCCATGCCGCCCCGCCCGAGCTCGCGCGCGATAGCGTACCGTTCGGCGAACAGCCGCTCGCCAGCGTTGCCGCGTAACGTGTCGGCAAGCTGGGTGACGACCGCACTGGGCTCCGCGTCGAGCTCATCGCGAACCAGCCTGCCATACTCCTCGGCGTGCCTGAGCGCGACCGTGCGCTCGCCCCCCGCGGCGAGCGCCGACATGAGGCCCGCGACAGCGCGCGTCCTGAGCGGATCGAGCGCGGTGAGCCGGCGCCACCATGCAATCGAAGCCGGGTAGTCGCGCCGCTGATCGGCGTCGGTAGCCAACTGTTCGAGGGCGCCCTCGACCATCCGCGTGAGCCGGACGCGTTGCGCATCGAGCCATCGCTCGAATTCGGGCGCGTCGGCGAGGAACACGCCGTCGAGAAATGCGCCGGCATGAAGCTCCACCGCTCGCTCGAGCGCACCTGTCTCGATTGCAAGAAGGAACTCGCCCACGTCGCTCGTGACGACGTCACCGTTGAGCGCGAGCAACTCGCTTCCGGTCACGAGGTCGTCCTCGCCGGTATCTCTGCGCAGTGCGTAGAGCGCTTGCGACAGGGAGGGCCTGCCTCGCGACTCGTCCACGTCCGGCCACAGGAGGCCGAGGACCTTGTCCCTCGTCAGCCCGCGCCGCCCCGCGACGGCGAGCATGGCAAGCAGCGCAAGCCGACGTTTCTGGAGCGCCGCTCCGGACAAATCCGCATCATCACTGTCGAGCGACAGGCCACCGAAGGTATGGAGTCGCAACAACTTCCATCGCCTCCTGCCAGTCGTCGTCGACAGGTGAGAGTCAGGTGAGACCAGCGCCCCATACTAGGCGACATTGAACCACCCGGCAAGCACACTCCCATCCGAGGACACCATGACCGCCGTTGCAAAAGGCATCGCCATCCAGACTACGGGCCTCCACCACGTCACACTTCGGACGACTGATCTCGCTCGCTCCCGTGTCTTCTACATCGACCGGCTCGGGTTTCCAATGCTGCTGGAGGCCGAGGGACTGTTCATCTTCGGCGCTGGAGGAAATGCCGTCGCGGTACGAGGACCGCACGAA
>JBKJMP010000592.1:0-2720 GCA_046596395.1 Gemmatimonadaceae bacterium | reverse complement strand
GGCCAGGTTTCCGTTCCTCGCGGCCAACGTGCACAACGCGAACGGAAACCTGGCCTGCCCGATCGCCTTCTGGAGAAACGGCACTCCGTAATTGAACTCGTGATTGCCGAGCGCCGCTGCGTCGTACTGCATCGCGTTCATCGCAGCGATCACGGGATGCGCGGCGTCCGATGGCGCGACGCGCGCGGCGACATACGTCAGCGCGTTGCCCTGGAGCAGGTCTCCGGCATCGAGGAGCACCACGCGTCCAGGAGCGGCGCGGCGCAGCGAATCGACGATCGTCGCTGCGCGCGCCAGCCCCCGCGCGGTGTCCACGACATTCGACTCGTAATTCCACCCTCGGAGGCGCCCGTGGACATCGGTGGTTCCGGCCACGATGAGCTCGAAGCCATCGGGCTCGCGGGGCGCCCCGGCGACGGTGGCACAACCGGCGACCAGCGTGAGGACGGAAACGGCGAGGCGGTGACGGTTACGCATCGGAAAAAGCTAGCGCGCGACCGTGCGTGCAGGGAGTCGAGCGCTCGGTTGACGCTTCGGGCGTCCGCGATCACACTTCCACTGCGGGGCAGGCGGGCCGATCCGCATGATACAGGATCGTGACCTCCCTGCCCATGCACAGTCGGCTCGGCATCCGCGACCTTTCAGTCACCCTCACAGCCGGCGGGCAGAGCATGCGGGAATGAAGCCACTGATCATCGGTGTGGCGGGTGGTACGGGCTCAGGAAAGAGCACGGTTGCACGCAACGTGGCTGCTGCGCTCGAGGATGCGTCCGTCGTCTTCATCGACATGGATGCGTACTACCTCGACCATGCGGACCTCTCCATGGAGGAGCGCCGGAGGATCAACTGGGATCACCCCAATGCGTTCGACTGGGATCATCTCGTCGCACAGTTGGCGCAACTGGCGGGCGGTTCGGCGATCGACAAGCCCGTCTATGATTTCGTCGAGCACCTGCGCAGCCCGGACACGGTGCGCATTCCCCCAGCAGACGTCATCGTCATCGACGGAATCCTGCTGTTCGTGGACGCCCGCGTGCGCGAGCTCTGCGACGTGAAGGTCTTCGTCGATGCGGATGCCGACGTCCGGCTCATCCGCCGCATTCGTCGCGACATGGCCAAGCGCGGCCGCCCGCTCGCCGAGATCCTCGAGCAGTACCTCGCGACCGTACAACCAATGCACCTCGAATTTGTGGAGCCCAGCAAGCGTTACGCAGACGTCATTGTGCCGCGCGGTGGGCACAATCCGGTGGCCATCGAGATGATCGTGGCGAAGATCGCGCGGCGCGTGCAGGCGGGCACGGCATGAGTGCCCCGCAATCGGTCCCGGGCGAGCGCGTCCTCGTCGTTGACGACGAGGCGGACATCGTCGCGCTCGTGGCGTACCACCTCGCGAAGAGCGGGTACCGGGTGTCCACCGCGAGCTCGGGCACCGAGGCGCTCGACGCCGCACGCCGCGAACGTCCACGGCTCGTCGTCCTCGACCTCATGCTTCCGGGCATGTCAGGGTACGAAGTGCTCGAGGCGCTCCGCGCTGGCGAGGCGACGCGCGACATTGCCGTCCTCATGCTCACCGCGCGACGTGAGGAGGTTGATCGCATTCAAGGATTGACGCTCGGTGCGGACGACTATCTGACGAAGCCGTTCAGCCCGCAGGAGCTCGTGCTGCGCGTGGCGGCGATCCTCCGTCGCGTCGGCGCCGGTGCCACGACGAGCGGTGACAAGGTGCAGATCGGTCCCCTCGTGATCGATACGGCAGCGCACATCGTGCAAGTGGATGGGTCCGTCGTGGAGCTGACACCGACGGAATTCAAGCTGTTGTTCACCCTCGTGGACCGCCGGGGACGCGTCCAGGGACGCTCACATCTCCTCCAGACGGTCTGGGAGGCGGCGCCCGACATGCAGACGCGCACCGTTGACATGCACGTGCAACGGCTCCGCGCAAAACTCGGCGTCGCCGGCGACCTCATCGAGACCGTACGGGGCTTCGGCTATCGCATCCGGGCACCACAGAACCGGCACGCGTGACCCTCGCCCGACGCCTGCTTGCAGGAGCACTCGTCGCGATCTCGGCGATGGTCATCGCGATCGTGATCATCGCGGGGTCGCGGTTGAAGGACCGGCTGGTGATCGAGAAGACGGACGAGCTCGCACGGAATGCCCGCCTCGTCGCGACGGAGTGGAGCGTCGGCGTGAACGGCGATTCCCTCGCGCATCGCGCCGGCGCGGCGCTCGGCTATCGCGTGACGTTGATCGACAGCGCCGGTGTGGTCATCGGGGACGCCGAGTTCGCGCCCGACGCATTGCGCCGTCTGGAGAACCATACGAACCGTCCGGAAGTCATCGCTGCGCGACAGGGCGGCATCGGATCGGCGCGCCGCGTCAGCGCGTCGGCAGGCGACGAGGAGCTGTACGTCGCCATTCCGCATCCGCTCGGATTCGTGCGCGTGTCGCTCTCGACGCGACAGCTGGATGCCGTGGTGAGCGGCGCGCGGCGCGATGTGCTCGTGAGCGGCCTGGCCGCGCTCGCCGTCGTGTTGACGCTGGCGTTCGTGTTCGCGCGAAGCATCTCACAGCCGATCGTCGAGCTGCGCGATGTCGCGCGATCCATCGCCGCTGGCGACCTCACGCAGCGTCCCGCGCTGTCCGCGCCGGGGGAGATCGGCGACCTCGCGACCGCGCTGCATCGCATGTCGGAGCAACTCGCGCACCGTCTCCGTTCC
>JBKJMP010000557.1:0-7037 GCA_046596395.1 Gemmatimonadaceae bacterium | reverse complement strand
GGGCCCTCCGTGGTGGTTGCAGTTGACCCCAACGCACTTACGCCGACGTCGGCGTGCGCAGTATCGGCGTCATCGGCGTTCCGTGGTCTGGGGTTAGACCTAGAGAACTTCCACGGTACCCGAACCAATCATGCCGAGAGCCGTAAGACTCGGCATGAAGAAGTACTCCCCGCCGCGCACCGTCACGAACTGAGGTAACCCGCGGCAGATGTGCATCGGCTTCACGCGGCCATCCGAGTCGTCGGCGTCGCCCTGCACGATGAAGCGCGACTCGCCATGGCGATTGCCAAGCAGCGGATCGCGATCGTTGCCCTGCCGGAAGTCATTCCCGTAGTTCAGCCACTCGCGCTGGATGAACTCGAACTGCCGCTCGATGCTGGAATTGACCGCCATGAAGATCACCCCGTGCCTGCTCGGCGCCGTGTCGGAGAAGCGGTCGAGCTCGTCCATCGCATCCTGTGTCGTGTCCTCCGCAACCCATTGGCCGTAGGGCAGGCCGCGACGAATGATGCGCCGCCGGTTCACCAGCACGCCATCGAAGCCGAGCGAGTCGCGCGGATTCATCCGCCGGACGTGCGATCCCATCGGGCAGCGGCTGCCCTCGGGGTCCGTCGCGTACGTGAAGTCCGTCAATCGTGGAGCGAACGCAGCATCGGCGCGATCCTGTGCGGTGACACCGTACGGCGCATCGGGCGACCGCTCGAGCGGCGTGCCGTCGCGAAAGCGTCCCACGAGCTTCGCCGCGAGGAGCTCCGTCCCGCCGGGGTAGCGCTCTCCCTCCGTTCGCAGCCAGCGCCGAAAGGCGCCGACGTTCTCGTGCAGCTTGCGATACACGAGGAAGCTTCCGTTGCGCGAGAGGCCGAGCGGTAGCGGCGCCTTCGGCATCTCCCCCGCCTCGTCCACGTGGCCGAGCACGAACTCGCCGGCCGCGAGTGGTTCCCATCCGGCCTTCGTGTACTTGCCGCTGCCCGGAGGCGACGGCCATCCCGAGCCGCGGATGTCGGGATTGCCGATGCCATCGGAATAGCCGAAGTGCTCACGATCGGTGGGCCGCCCCGAATCGTCCACGACCAGTGCATTCGCGTCCTGGTACTCGAGTGGCCTCACGCCGCAGCGCCGCGCAGCATCGAGGATTGTGCCGTGCAGCTCGTCGCGTTTCGCGATCGCGTCGGCGCCGATCTTTCCCCCCGGTGCCGGAGCGAACGCCTGCGTCTGGATCGCAACCCACGCGTGCACCTCTCCGTCCTTCCAGAGTGACTCCCAGAGCTCGGGATCGCTCTCGCCGCGATCCACGAGCAGGTCGTGCGCCCGCGCACGCATCCCCTGGATGAACTCGACGGGAAACGATGTGAGCGTCCGCGCCGGAAGCTCCAGCGCGCGCAGGCCGGTATACGTGAAGGCGACGCTGATCTCGTACGCCTTCTCTTCCGTGATCGGCTCGCCCTCGCGCAGGCAGCGATGCACCGCGTCCGTCACCAGCCCCGCCAGCGCGGCCACGAACGCCCGGCCGCCCGTGGCATCGTCGAAGGTGAAGAAGCAGTAGCGCGCGAACGGAAACGCGACGGGATTCAGGATGAAGTTCTGGATGTCCGACGTGCCGAGCTCGATCGGCGACGACGCGGGCGCGTGAAAGGCGGGATTCGTGTTCACAGGTAGGTGCCCGGTCGCGGAGACGGTGCAGCAGCGAGGGACGCCGACATTTCCAGGAAGGCAGCGTGGAGATCCGCCGGCGAAGGACGCGCATCCTGCTGGTCAGCGATGAAGCCCGCGACGCGGCGCTGCATCGCCAGCGCGCGCAGCACCTGGTCCACCGATGCTTCGGGATAGGCGCCGAACAGGAAGGTCGTCGTGAACTGGCAGCGCTTGAAGTACGCGAGCAATGCGGCCGCGTCGGTCACCCCCGGGAAACCCACGCAGTGCCGGTAGAGGAGCACGAGTGTCGATGGAATGTTCGTGCGCAGCGACTCCACGTACGTCGCGAGCGCGATGTCATCCGAATCCGTGCCGCCGTCGAAGTTGCTCGTGAACATCAGGTACTTCGACCAGAAGTGATCGACCTTTGCGGGCACGGACTCGAACGGCGCCTCGTCGATGATCGTCCATCGCGCCAGGTGCGTCGTGGGCACGCTCGCAAACGGACTCTCGGCTGCCGCACTCATGGTGCGAAGCTCGGCTCGGAGGATGACATCGTGTGTCTCGCTCCCCGGCTGGTCGTCCCCGATGATGGGCGACAGCATCGTCAGCCCGTACGCTTGTCCAAATCGGTTTGCCATGATGGATGTGGATCAGGAGGCGTGAACGGGCGCGGAACCGAGCGAGGCCGCCGACGGCACGAGCGCGCCCGCGGGGATCTGTGCACCACGTCGGGTATCGAGCGGGAAGGGCGGGCAGCCCGTCGTTGAAAGGCAGTTCTGCACCCGCACCGTGAAGTGCGCATACTCACGCGCGAAGGCCTCCGGGGAGAGTGTCGTCGCCTTCTCCGCCAGCGCCCGCATCGCCTGCTCGAGCTTGAGTGCGCCGAGGATGTCGTTCGTCGCCGCGCCCGGATACGCCGCGTAGTAGTGGTCGGTGTCGTACTGGCAGTTCCGGATATAGTCGAGGAACGGCGTGATCGGTACCGAACGCGGATAGCGCACGGACCACTTCCAGATGTTGTCCATCCCTCCCGGAATCACCTGGGAGAACGCGTCGATGTACTTCTCCCAGTCGCCGTTGAAGTTGCTCTCGAACAGGAGGTAGTCGTAGTTGAGCTCCTCTCGGCGCTGGCCATCGCCGAAGTACGGAAAGGCACTCCGCTTGATCACCACCCATCGCGCGAAATGAATGAACGACAGGTCGATGAGGTCAGCCTGGATCTTCGTGATGCGGCCGAGGGGGGTCCATGCGGGCTGCCAGAAGGAAAAGATGATTCCGCCGACGAGGGCCAGTGCGATGACGATGCCCGCCACACCGGCAATGGCGCCCACCCAACCTTGGAGGCCGAGCAGTGCGCCGACGTCCGCGGCAGGACGCCACACGGTGAGCCAGGGAAGCTGGAGCCGCACCCAGAGCCGAATCAGCAGGTCGATCGCGAGGATCAACACCGACCCCTCGATTGCCGTGCCAATCGCGCCGCGGACGAATGGCGGCCGCGTGCTGAGATGAATGGCGGCGAATGTCGCGTTCATCCCATACGTCTTGAGGGGATGCATCCGCGTGATGGCGGTGATCCCGTAAGCTTTGCCGCTGACGTTGGCCATGGCGCCACGGAGGTGGGAGGAAACAAAACCTCTCCCCACGAACCGAACGCGTCAATAGACCTACTCCACGAGGCGCCGCCGCCGGGGAGGCAGTTGCTCCGCGCGTCGCCACAGCGCGCGAAGCTCGTCGTCGGGCAGCTCGTGCCATCCCTCGGGAATCGGCGCGAGGCGTCGGCGTGCGTCGCCCGCCTCGAACGCGAGCCACCCCTGCGAGAGCGCCGGCGTCAGCGCGATCCGGATTCCCTTCGCGACGCGTCGCTCCGCTCGCCGCCGCTCGCGGCCCCGCGGTGGGGTGTCCCCCTTGGCCGAGCGTCTCTCGCCCATGCGCCGCTCACCCCACGCGGGAATGACGTCCCACGCCAACCACTCGCATTCTTCCTCATCCTGGAAACTCCGCTGCGGGCACATAGCCAAGGCCTACAGCAGTCCTCGTGCCGAGTGTTGCTGCGCGGGTGTCATCCTGAGCGAAACGAAGGATCTGCACCGTTGTGATCCCGAGCGGGGCCCAGGGATCCGCACCCGCCGTCACGCCTACCGGCAGGCCGCCAACGTCCGCTTCGGCGCCGGCGCCGACGGAAAGAGCGCCTGAGCCGCCGACGCATGCCGCCGCGCTCGCGGACAATCCCCACGCCGCTGGTAGAGTTGCCCGAGACGTACCCTGATACGGTAGCTCCCCGGATCCAGCGTGGACGCGCGCTCCAGCACCCATCGCTGCGTACTTGTCGCATACACCGACATCGCCATCAACTGCGCGCTGCTGCGGAACACCACCGCCCCGCCGATCACGGCGATGCCCGCGATCACCATCGCCCGCTGCGCCGTGGACAGTTCGTACACTCGGCGCTCCCGCGACGGCGCCGCGAGGGCGCCCAGGAGCGCCCACCCGATCAACGCGGCCACCGGCAGCAGCAGCACGGCATCGAATGCGCCGACCGTGACGAGCACCACGAGCGTCGAGATCAGTACCGCCGACGACAACCGCTCCTCCGTGTTCATCCCCGCCCGCAATCCGCGAAGACCATCCATGAGGAGTGCCAGCATCCCGAGCGCGAGCAGTGCGAACCCCACCGGACCGCGCTCGGAGATGAACGTCACCCAATCGCTGCTCGGCCACGGATTCGACGTCATGCCATCACGGCCGAGCGATGGATCCCGCTTCGACGCGAAGCGTGGGTAGTCCACCGGCCAGTTGCCCGGCCCCACGCCGAGCACCGGGTCGCGCAGCGTCATGCGCAGCGAGTTGCCGTACTGGACCAGCCGCCCCTGCCCGCTCCCGCCCTTGTAGTCCACGATGGTCTGCGCTGTCTCCAGGTACGGCGAATCACTCTTCCAGTCGAGCGTGTTCGGAATGACGAGCGACGCCCCGGCGCCCAGCAGCGCGGCGACCGCAAGACCGGCAAGGCGCGTGAGCTTGAACGAGTCGTCTCGGTGCCGGATGGCGATCAACACGGTGATCAGCAGCGCCACCAGCCCGATCAGCAGCGCGAGCCACGCGGCTCGGCTCCGCGAGAGGATCAACGCGCCCGCGACGATCGCGATCGCACCGCACCATCGTCCGAAGGCCGCGCGCGTCGGCGCACGCAAGCCCGACAGGAGCAATGCCGGCAGCGTGATCACGGCCAGATGCGCCATGAAGTTCCGGTTGCCGAACGTTCCGCCAGGCGCGCGGTTCAGGCTGAAGAAATCGGTCCGCGCTCCGTAGGCCTGGAGTAGCGACGTGGCTGCTCCAATCACGCCGGCGAGTGCCAGTGCGGCGACGAGCGATCGCGCGTGTCCCGCCCTCGCGACGGATCGCGCCGCCCAGAAGCACGCCGCGCCGCCGAGCGACACGCCCATCGCGCGCCATCCGAGCCACCAGTTCGTGGCGAAGAGCAGCGAGACGACGCCGAGCATGAGGAAGAGCGCCAGGAGCTCGTCCACGCGGGAGAGCGCGAGACGTCGAACCCGCGCGGTGCAGAGCAGGGCGGCCAGCAGTGCCGTAATGCTGAGTGCGAGCTCCTTCGGGACGAAGAATCGGTCGAGGTCGAATGTCTTGTACGGCGCTGCGGCGAGGACCACTGCGAACGCGCCGGCCTGGAGGACGCGAAGCGCAATCCGGTCAGTCGGCGGCATGGGTCGGTCGGCACCCCGCGACGAATATCGGCATGACGTTCGCACGCAGACGCATCACGCCTCCGCCACGAGGCGCGCCGCGTGTGAGTAGACCGTCACTCGCCCGTCGCGCGCAAAGCCGGCGAGTGTGATGCCGGCATCCGTCGCCATGCGCACGGCAAGCCCCGTTGGCGCGGAGACGCACGCCATCAGCGACGCGCCGAGCATCGCAACCTTCTGCACGAGCTCGAAGCTGCCTCGGCTCGTCAGCACCACGAATCCCGAATCGGGCGACGTCCCTGCGCGCGACAGCGCGCCCACGAGCTTGTCCAGTGCGTTGTGTCTTCCGACGTCCTCGCGCACGAGCGCGATCGCGCCGCGCTCGTCGGCCCACCCGGCCGCGTGCACCGCACCCGTGGCGTCGTTGAGCGGCTGGCCGGCCGCGAGCTCCAGCATCGCGCGCTGTACGGCAGACGCAGCAAACGTCCGCTCAGACTGCACAGCCGGCAGCGCGCGCAGCACCTGCTCGACATCCTCCTTGCCGCAAATTCCACATCCGGTACGTCCAGACAATCGCCGTCGCGCGCTCGCGCTCGCCACGCGGCTCTCGATTTGGAGCTCCACCCCTCGGCTGTACCGCACGACGTCGATTCGCGTGAGATCGCACGCCTGCGGAACGAGCCCCTCGGTGAGCGCGAATCCCACGGCGAAATCCTCGAGGTCGGCCGGCGTGGCCATCATGACGGCCTGCGAAACGCCGTTGATCGCGACGGTGACCGGCGTTTCCTCGGCGACGATTTCTTCGACCGCAGTCGCCCCCCCACCCTCTATCCGATTTGCCCGAACAACGGTGGTTGGCGAGGCGTAGCCGAGGCGATCCATGCTCAAACCTGTGGACCGGAGCAGACCCGAACAACCCACAACCGGATACCGCGGTTCGCGGGACGCGCGTCGCGACCGTCCGCCGCACGCCGCACGTGTCCCGTGGCGCCGAGCGCGTTCCGCAACCGTCGGCCGCACGCCGCACGCGTCCCGTCTGTTGGACCTCATTCTGCATGTACTGGGCGAAATCCAGCAGACAGGCTCTACCAGCAACGGGAGAAGCAAAGCGTGCGGTTCCCCAGAGGCTTGCGACGCGCGTCGCCAAGCCCCACTGACGTCCGATCGACGGATGTACCCAGCGATGTCATTCTCGGCGAGCTCTTCGGTACGGAACGCCTCGCGCGCCATGGCCGCCATCTCGCGCGCACCCAGACAGTCGTCGACACCCCGCGCCGCCGCCGGCGTCCCCGTGGTCGCGGTCCCCTGCTCGAGCGCCTCGGCGCCACCGAGCGCGTCCTGCGCGGTGTGCATGAGCGCCTCGCGCTCGTTGCAAGCGAGGGCACCGAGGTCAGTCCGGCAGGCGAATGGCTGCTCGACAACTTCTACGTCGTCCTGGAGCAGATCCTCGAGGTCCGCGCCACGCTGCCGAGCGACTATTACCACGAGCTGCCCAAGCTCGCCGGCGACGGCCCGCTCGCCGGGTTCCCGCGCGTGTATGAAATCGCCGTCGAGCTGATTGCGCACACCGACGGACGTCTCGACTCCGCGCTCCTCGAGCTGATGGTGCAGGCCTATCAGCGCGTGAAACCGCTCGACATCGGCGAGCTGTGGGCCATGCCCGCCATGTGTCGCACGTTCTCCAGGAAGCCCATGCGCAGCATGGCG
>JBKJMP010000372.1:0-6182 GCA_046596395.1 Gemmatimonadaceae bacterium | reverse complement strand
ACGAAGATGATGAGGACGTCCTGGTCGACGTACGGCTGCGCGAGCTTCACCGCGCCGGCGGTGCCGTCCTGCGTCTGCTGCTCGACGAAGACCGCTGGCAGCGACGCGAACTTGTCTCGTGCGTGCGCCTCCACTTTCTCTTTCAGGTGACCCGTCACATAGATCACCTGATCCACGCCGCCGAGTCGCTCGAGGTCCTCGAGGATGTAGTCCATCACCGGCTTGCCGGCGATCTTGAGCATCGGCTTCGGCACCAGGTGCGTGTGCGGGCGGAGCCGCGTTCCCTTGCCGGCCAGCGGAATGATCACTTTCATGGTGCGCTCGTCCCCTCGCGTCCGTAGGCGTCCTGGAGGCGGACGACGTCATCGAGGTGCGGGGTGCTCGCCTCGAGCACGTCGCAATCGGTGACCGCCTCCATGTAGTGAATCGTGCCGGGGGTGATGCGGAATGCCTCCCCCACCTTGAGCTGCATGTCCACCGGACGGTCGCTGCCGTCGAGCTGCACGCAGTAGTTCAATTCCCCGGCCAGCAGGTAGACCGTCTCGTCCTTCTGCTCGTGGTACTGCACGGACAGCTTCTGGCCAGCCGTGATGTGGAGAATCTTCCCCACGTACAGCTCGTTAGCTGCCCAGATCGTCTCGTGACCCCACGGCTTTGGGACGTGGCGAACTTCGGTGCGGCCGCTCATGTCGTCGGAATCAGGTGTGGTCGTTGGGGTCTTGGCGCTACGCAATATACCGTCGGGGGACGAGAGGACGAGAGGAGCCCGAGCGCGCGCGTGAGCCTCCAAAAATGCGCAAGTCAGAGCCCGAGCTCATGCTCGAGCTGAAGCTCGGAGCTCTTGCGTACTCATGGCTCGAGGCTCACGCTCAGGCCTAGACCCCAAGTATTCGCAACTCCTTCGCGCGCTCCCGGCTCACCGGCAGACGTGAACCGTCGTCCATCTCGGCAACGAGCCGCCCCTTGCCCGCCGGGCGAAAGGCCGCGACGCGATCGAGATTCACGATGTGCGTCCGATGGATGCGCACGAACCGTCGGCCATCCAGCCGCGCTTCCAGCCGGCTCAGCGCGAGATGCAGCATGTAGCGGCTACGGCCGACGTGCGCAGTCACGTAGTCACCCGACGACTCGAACCACGAGACCTCCTCCACCAGGACGGGAATGATCCCACCACCGGACCGAACGAACAGGCGACTCATCGGACCATTGCTGAGCGCCTCGCGCAGACGACTGAACGCCGGCAACACATTCGGCTCCCCGATCGCAGCGCGAATTCGGTCGAGGCATCGCGCCAGTCGCTCCGGGCCGAACGGCTTCAATAGATAGTCGAGCGCGCCCAGCTCGAATCCGGCCACGGCATGCTGCGCGTACGCAGTGGTGAACACGACGAACGGTTGGTGCTCGACATGCGCGAGCACGTCGGTTCCGAGCATACCCGGCATCTGGATGTCGAGGAACACGAGCTCCGGCTTGAGCGCGTTGATCGCCGCGACCGCCGCGAGTCCATTGGCCGCCTCTCCGATGATGGTGATCCAATTGGTCTCGGCCAGCATGTCGCGGAGTCCGCCGCGCGCTACGGGCTCGTCATCCGCGATCAGGACCGTGACGTTCATGCGTCCGACACGTGGGGCATCGTGATCGTCGCGAGGAATCCACCCTCCGTCGCGACGCCGGCGTCGAGCCGCGCGTCCCGCCCATAGAGCACGGCGAGGCGCTCGCGAAGCCGCGCGAGCCCTGTGCCTTTCCCGTTGTCGTGCGCGTCGTCCCGCAGGCCGACGCCCGTATCCCGCACCGCGACGCGCAACTGTCCGCCTGCGAGCACGGCCCGCACGGTGATGTCCGTCGTAGCGATGTGCGGTTCCGCGCCGTGACGCACGGCATTCTCCACCAGCGTCTGCACCGCGAAGTGGGGCACCAGCGCGACACGTGCCTCGTCGGAGATCTCCACGTGCACGCGCAACCGCTCACCGAAGCGAATGCGCTCGAGCTCCAGGTATCGCTCCACGAACGCCCATTCCTCCGCCACGGTGACGAGATCCCGCTCCTCGTCGATGGTGCCGCGGAGGAGGCCAGCCAGCAGCTCCGCCGCCTGCGCGGCACGGCGGGGCTCGCGGGGAATGAGCTGGACGACTGTGTGCAGCGCGTTGAACAGGAAATGCGGATTCAACTGCGACCGCAGCGCGGCCAACTGCGACTTCGTCGCGTTCGTCTCCGCGCGCGCGACTCGTTCAGTCGCCGACGAGGTATACGATACCCCCGCCACCATCACGTACAGCCAGATGCCGAGGAGGATGAAGGAGTTCAAGCTGTAGCCTACAGTGATCATCAACTGCCACCGCAGCACGCTTTCTATCAGGCTGTTGAGCGCCAGCCACGCGAAGGCGTAGGCGACGGCCAGGGCGAGGTGTGTCAGCACGAACGGGACGCGCACCTGGTGCGGCCACGGCAATCGCTCCGCGATGCGATGCACGAGGAGCCCCAGTGCGGCGGCCGAGCACATCATGCGGAGCGCAATGAGCGCCGAGGCGGTGACCGGGACCCCGTGCGCGACGGAAATCATCGTCGCGAACAGCGCCCCCACGGGCAGCCATCCGATCAGGAGCTGGATCCACACCACGCGACGCTGCATGCGCGAACGCTATCAGCGGGGCGCCACGGCGGCCACACGCCTTGCGTCGATGCCCAACGACTCGTTCCACGTCCCGCCCGCATCCATCGAGCGTTCCTGCCGAAACTTGAACGCGGCCGGCGTGATGTCGTAGAAACGCGTCCGCGTCACGTACGCCTTGCCGTCCGCATCCGTCCCGCGCGATGTCATCGACATGACGCCGTCCTTCCATTGAGCGGACGAGGCGTTGAACGCGCCACGATACACGTCGAGCGAGGAGGACGTCCACCGCTTCGTCGTCGCATCGTAGTAGCGCATCGTGTGCGAGAGGGCGCGCGGATTTCCCGATGCATCCGTGATGCGCAGCTCATCCTCGACACCGAAACCATCGAACGCACGCCACGCCTTCCACGTGCCCGCCATCTTCGGCACCCCGTGGATCTTCGCCGCGAGGCCGCTCGCGGCCGGGCGCACCACGAGGTCCCACTGGCCAACGAGAAACGCGAACTGCGCCACCTCCGTCGGTGCGCTGCGAACGCCACCTCCGCCTCCGTGCTGCGCGTGCGCCGTCGCGACCAACGCGACCAGCATGACTGCCAGGATCCTGATCATCACGACGTCTCCTCGGTGAGTGCTCACGACATCAATCCTACGACGTACCGACCCGCCGTCGGCCGCTTTTTCGCCCAATGGTGCCGCGAGTACGGCGAACGGCGACGCCCCCCATCGCATCACCCGGCGGGTCGCACGTATCCTCACCGCATGACACAACCCATCATCGATGTACGCGGCGTATCGAAGACCTATCCGAGTGCCGCCGGCCCGATCACCGCACTCGCCGACGTCAGCCTCTCCATCGACAAGGGCGAGTTCGTCGCGGTCGTCGGCCAATCGGGCAGCGGCAAGTCCACGCTCCTCGCGCTGCTCGCCGGCATTGATCGCCCCTCCATAGGTGAGGTCATCATCGACGGCACACTGGTGCACACGCTCAGCGAGCGTGAGATGTCACCGTGGCGTGGCAGCACCGTGGGGATCGTCTTCCAGTTCTTTCAGCTCCTCCCAACGCTCACAGCGGCCGAGAACGTGATGCTGCCGATGGATTTCTGCGGCACCTGGCCGGCACGTGAGCGGCGCGCGCGTGCGCTTTCCCTCCTCGACCGGCTCGGGGTCGCGGACCAGTCCGACAAGCTTCCCTCCACGCTGTCGGGTGGCCAGCAGCAGCGCGTCGCCGTTGCACGCGCACTCGCCAACGCGCCTGCCGTCATTCTCGCCGACGAACCCACCGGCAACCTCGACTCGCGCACCTCCGAATCGATGCTCGACCTGCTCGGCGCCCTCGTCCGCGATGGCCAGACCGTCGTCATGGTGACGCACGAACGCGGCGCCCAGCGGTTCGCGTCCCGCGTCATCACGCTCGCGGATGGGCGCGTGGTGCCGTCGGAGGAGTTCGCGCATGCTTAGCCCGCGGTGGCGCAAGGTCGTGCGCGACCTGTGGCTCCATAAGTCGCGTACCAGCCTCGTCGCACTCGCGATCTGCGTTGGCATCGTCGGAGCCGGCTCGGTGCTGAACGCGTGGTCGCTGCTGCGACGCGTCACGCGTGGCGAGTTCGCGGTGAGCAACCCCGCGTCGGCCACCCTCCGCACCGATTCCATCGACGCCGCGCTCCTCGCTCGCGTCCGCGCGATGCCCGAGATCGCGAATGCCGAGGCGCGGCGCACGGTCACGGCGAGCGTGCAGACGTCGACGGGACCGCGTACCGCACTGCTGTTCGCGATGGAGGACGCCGCGGCGAACACCATCGGCGTCGTCAAGCCGCAGGAGGGCGCGTGGCCCCCGGCCGACGGGGGCCTTGCGGTCGAGCACTCGTCGGTGGAGTTCGCCGGCATCGCGGTCGGCGACGCGCTGACCCTTCAGGTGGCCGGCGGCCGTCCGGTCTCGCTCCCCGTGACGGGTATCGCGCGCGACGTCGGCCTCGCACCCGGCTGGATGGAGCACATCGTCTACATGTTCGTCACCCCCGCGACGCTCGCACAGCTTGGCGCGCCTGCATCGCGTAACGAGCTTCAAGTCGTCGTCCGCGATCGCACCCTCGACCGGGCAGGGGTGCGCGCCATCGCCGTTCGGGTGAAGGCGCTCGTCGAGGGGACGGGGCGCACCGTGGGCGACGTCAACGTCCCCGTGCCCGGCCGCCACATCCACGCGGGACAGATCGATTCGCTGCTCTTCACACAAGGTGCGTTCGGACTGCTCGCGCTCGTGCTCAGCGGCATCCTCGTCGTGAACCTCCTCGCCGCGATGCTCACGGGTCAGGTTCGCGCGATTGGCGTCATGAAGGCCATCGGCGCGCGCGGCGGACAGCTCGCCACCATGTACCTCGGCACGGCGCTGATCCTCGGCCTCATCGCCTGCGCCATCTCAATACCGGTAGCCGTGGTATTGGGACGAGCGTACGCGAACTTCACCGCCAGTATCCTGAACTTCGACATCACCGGCTTCTCGATCCCGGCGTGGTCGATCTGGATTCAGCTCGCCGTGGGGGCGCTGCTGCCGGTCGCTGCCGCCGCGATCCCCGTGTCGCGCGGCGCGGGCATCTCGGTCAGCGACGCCTTGCGCGACTACGGGATCGGCAGCTCCGCCGCCTCGGACAACGCGAACGATCGGCTCACGCGCGTCGCGACGATGCTCGGCGCGTCCGGGATCTCGCGCCCGCTGCTGCTGTCACTGCGCAACGCGTTCCGCCGACGCCAGCGAATGCTCCTGACCCTCGCGACGCTGTCCGTGGGCGGCGCCGTGTACCTCGGCGCGCTGAACCTGCGCGCCTCGATCGTCGCGTCGGTGGACCTCATCTTCGACGCGCAGCGCTACGACATGTCCATCCGTCTCGCGCGGTCCTATCCCGCGGATAGCATCGAGAGGTCCGTCGCCGGAGTGGCAGGAATGGAGCGCGCAGAGGCATGGTCCGGCGCGCGTGCAGCAATCGGTCGCGCCGATGGCCTGATCGGTACCGGCTTCCCGCTCGTTGCGCCGCCGCTGGGCTCCACGATGCTCACTGCGAATCTCGAGAGCGGGCGGTGGCTTGCCACGCGCGCGGACGGCGCTCGGGAAATAGTGGTCAACCGCAGTCTCGCAGCCGACGATCCGGCGCTGGCCGTCGGTTCGGTCGTGACGCTCATCATTGGCGGCGCGCCGGGCCAGTGGGTCGTCGTCGGCGTGGCGAATACGGGGCCGTCGCCGATGGCGTTCGCGGCGCGCGAGGTGCTCGCACCGATGCGGTCGGGCAATGCAGCGAATGCGAACAGCCTCGTCGTTGCGACAGCACTCGACGAACCCTCGGCCCAACTCGATCTCATGCGACGCGTACGCTCGGCGCTCGGTGACGCAGGGCTCGAGGTCTCGTCCGGCCAGATCATGTCGCAGCAACGCGCCGTCGTGGAGGATCACATCCTCATGGTCGCTGGCTTTCTCGGCAACATGTCGCTGCTGATGATCGTGGTGGGCGGCTTGGGCCTCGCGTCTACCATGAGCCTCTCGGTCCTCGAGCGCACGCGAGAAATTGGCGTGCTGCGCGCGATC
>JBKJMP010000330.1:0-6959 GCA_046596395.1 Gemmatimonadaceae bacterium | reverse complement strand
CGTCGCATGAATTCATCAAACAACGGAACGGTGAACGCCATTTCTCCATGTGCGGGACTGTAGATCATTCCTTTCCTGATCAACGTTGCCCGAACAGGTCCCACACTCGTCACCTTGACATGGAGCGCTTCAGCGATGTCCCCTGTCCGATGGGGTCCAGGCCCGAGCGACGCCATCGCGCGGAGGAATCTCTTTTCACTTGGTGTCAGGCGATCGAAGCGCACGCGGAAGAAACTCTGGTCGAGACGCTCGATCACTTTTGGCGTTGCCATGTGGACCACAGCGAGCGTGATGTTCGGGCCTGGTGCCTGGTTCCACGACTGGTAGCCCCACTCCTGAAGGAAATACGGATATCCCTGCGTGAGCCGGAATATTTCCCGAAGTGCTTCATCCTCGAAATCCACGCCTTCGTCCTGCGCAGGTTCGCACAGCGCCTTCCGCGCATCGGCCTCCGAAAGCGCGCCAACCGGTGGAAAGCTGAAGAGCCGCTCAGCGTATGACTTGGATTCTCCCGCCAAGCCGGGAAGGATGGGGAGACCGGCGCCGATGAGGACAACAGGCAACTGGAGCTGCTGCAGCTTATGCATCGCCATGATCAGTGCGCCCAGCTCCTTTTCGGCGAAGTATTGGACTTCGTCGATGAGAATCGCGAGTGCCGTCTCTCGCTCGGCGGCTGCTTCACCCAACGCCACAAACAGGTTCGGCAGGTCGCTTTCGATGTCTCCGCTGTCGGCAGTTCCTTCCTCGGGATCTACATCCAGGCCGATCTCAACTTCGCCCACCGTTACCCGCAGCGCTCCGACAAACCCGCGAAGCACACGGAGTGCGCGTCTCGCCTTGTCGCCAGCGTTCGCCATTCGGTTCAGGTCATAGAGCGCCGTTCGCAAGTGCGGCGCGACCAGAGCACCAAGAGGCTTGTCTTCATGGGCTTCTATCGAAATAACGCGGTATCCCGCCGACGTCGCCTGACGGGCTATCTCGTTGAGTAGAACGGTCTTGCCGACCCCACGCAAACCGGTGAGCAGCAGGCTGCGCTCGGGCCGTCCCGCCTTGATTCGTCCGAGGAGGATTCGCGCTTGCTCGAGAATCGGGTCTCGCCCCACCAATTCGGGAGGCGGCGAGCCTGCTCCGGGTGAGTACGGATTGGAGATGGGGTCCATTATAGCTAATTATGACCATTTATACGCGTAGTCAAGTATAAATGGCTAATACGCCTATCTATTTACGGGGAAAACCGCGCCACCTCGCTGTCAGCGACGACCCAAATCTCTTCGCCGTCCGCTGGCTCTACATCCATGCCACCGGTGAACTCACCGAATGCGGGCAGTACGCCAACGTCGCTCCCGAACCGGAAGCAGGGAAGCCGCTCCCGCTGACGCGCCGGCCCGACCAGGACGGCGCGCGGATGGATGTGGCCTGCGAGGACATACTTCCCCTGGACGCTGACAGGATGGTGGGCAAGGGCGAACGGCGCCTCGACGACAGGGCCATCCACGCACGCGATCCCGACATGATCGGGTGGATCCCCTGCCCGCCGGTCGTGATTGCCCCGCACGATCTGCATCTCGATCCCCGCATGAGCTGCGCGCCACGCTGCCAGCGCCGCGAAGGACGGCTCGCTCCGCCCCTCCTTCGCGTGGAGGAAATCTCCCAGGAACACCACGCGCGACGCATCTAGACGCGCGATCAGCGAATCAAGCCTGACTAACGCTGAGTTCGTCGTCCCCACCGGAACGTGGACGCCAAGGGCACGAAACGACGCCGCCTTCCCGAAATGCGGATCCGCGACGAGGAGAGTGCCGCGCCGAAGCCAGAATACCGCCCGCTCCGGACAGAGGACGAGCGATTCGCCGGCGATGACGA
Source organism: Gemmatimonadaceae bacterium (assembly GCA_046596395.1). Lineage (GTDB taxonomy): Bacteria > Gemmatimonadota > Gemmatimonadetes > Gemmatimonadales > Gemmatimonadaceae > AG11. Next base: position 5,096 of record JBKJMP010000330.1, on the reverse strand, counting down.
CGTGCGCGTCCGTCATCCCGCCGCGCGCTCCAGCGCGAGCTGCATGCGCTTGATGCGGTCCGACAGCTTCTCGCTCGACACCTTGTGCCGCGTCCGGTCCACCAGCAGCGGAAACGACAGCGGCGAGAACCGCCTCGGCGCCGTGATCACCACCGTCGCCTCCGACAAGCGCCGTAGCGTGAGCCCCAGCCGGCTCCGCTCGAGCTGCCGCTCCAGCACCTCGCGATGCGCCTGCGCGAGCAGGAGATTCCCCGGCTCGTAGCGCTGGAACACGTCGAAGAACAACCCGCTCGACGCCTGAAGCTGGCGAGCAGTCTTGCCGCTCCTCGGAAATCCGGGAAAGACCAGTCCCGCCACCCGTGCAATCTCCCGAAACTGCCGCCGCGCCATCTCGGCCGCATTCAATGATGCGGGAATGTCCTCCGTGAGGTTGTCCGGCGACAAGAGGTCACCCGCCAGCGCCGCAGCGAGCGGCGGCTCGTCCGGCGACAGCAACTCGAGCCCCCAGTCGTTGGACGACATCACGAACGAGATCGGCGCGAGCCGCGACATCCGGTACGCAAACAGCGCCGCGAGCCCCTCGTGCACCAGCCGCCCCTCGAGCGGATACACGAACAGGTGCCAGCCATCGCGCGACTTCACGCGCTCGACCAGCAGCTCGTCCGGACGCGGAATCGCCGACCACCGTCGCTGGAGCTCCAGCAGTGGACGCAGCGCCTGGAGCTCCGGACCGCGGTAGACGCCGTCCGCCGCCTCGCCCAACCGCCGGCGCAACATCCCCGCGAGCTCACCCGACAACGGCAACCGGCTCCCCATCCACCGCGGAATCGCTCCCTTCATATTCGGCGCTCGGCGCACCCAGGCGCGCATGTCACGCACCCGGACGAACTCCAACGGGGTACCCGCGAAGAAAAACTTGTCGCCGGGCCGCATGCGCGCGATAAACGACTCCTCCATCGACCCCAGCACGCCGCCGCGGAGGTACTGCACGACGATCGCGGCGTCGCTGACGATCGTACCAATGGACATGCGGTGCCGACGCGCGATCTCGCCAGGGTGGAGCACGTAGCGTCCGTCCTCGAGCGACATGCGCGCGTACTCGGGATACGCTTGCAAGCTCTCGCCCCCCGCGCTCACGAAGGCCAGGCACCAGGCCCACTCGTCGTCGGTGAGATCTGCGTACGCGCGCGTGCTGCGCACCTCCGCGAGCAACGCGTCCGGCGCAAAGCCGCCGCCAAGCGCAACGGTCACGAGGTGCTGCGTGAGGACGTCGAGCGGACGCTCCACCGGCAGACGTCCTTCAATCACGCCAGACTCGAACCCGTCGCGCACGGCGGCAACCTCGAGGAGCTCCAGCGTATTCGTCGGCACACAGGTGATCCGGCTCAGCTCACCAGGACGATGACCGCTGCGTCCCGCGCGCTGGAGCATGCGCGCCACGCCTTTCGGACTTCCGATCTGGAGCACGCGGTCGACTGGGGAGAAGTCCACGCCGAGATCGAGCGACGACGTGGCGACAACACAGCGCAAGGTGCCCACGCGCATGCCGTTCTCGACCCAGTCGCGCGTCCGTCGATCGAGCGAGCCGTGATGCAGCGCGATGGAGCCGGCCCATTCGGGGCGCGCGGCGAGGATGGCCTGATACCAGATCTCGGTCTGTGAGCGCGTATTGGTGAACACGATCGACGACTGTCCACTCTCGATCGCCTCGACGACCTGCGGCACCATCCCCGTGCCGAGATGTCCTGCCCACGGGAAGCGCTCGACCAGGGGCGGGATGAGCGAGTCAACGACCACGGCTTTCGTTTCGGTGCCGCGGATGATGCGAGCGTCGTGCGCGCGCGGCCCAACGCCGAGCAGCGCGTCGCGTGCGTCGTCGAGATTGCCGATGGTGGCGGAGAGGCCCCAGATGCGCAGCGTGGATTCCGCGTCGCTCGCGAGCGTGCGCAGGCGCGCGAGCGCGAGCTCCACCTGCACGCCGCGCTTCGTTCCCATGAGCTCGTGCCACTCGTCCACGACAACCGTGCGCAGGTCGCTGAAGATCTCGCGCGCGTCGGCACGTGTGAGGAACAGCGTGAGGCTCTCCGGAGTCGTCACGAGTGCAGTGGGAAGACGCTTGCCCTGCCGCGCGCGCATACCGGGTGCGGTGTCGCCCGTGCGCGACTCGAGCGTCCACGGAATCGCCAGGTCGTCGATCGGCGCAGCGAGTGACGCGAGCGTGTCTGCCGCGAGCGCGCGCAGCGGCGTGATCCAGAGGACGCGCAACGGCGGTGCCGTTGCGCGCCGGACGCGCGGCCGTGACTTCGATTTGGCGTAGCCTTCGCTCGCATACCATTCGAGCAGCGGACCCCACCACGCCGCGAGCGTCTTGCCCGTTCCCGTGGCCGCGTGCACGAGCCCACTCTCGCCGGCGAGGTACGCGCGCCAGACGTCGCGCTGGTAGTCGAGCGGCGCCCACCCCTTGCTCGCGAACCACTCCTCCGCCGCGTGCAGCGGATCGCTCACCGCGTGGCCTCGATCAGCGCGCGCAGCGTCTCGACTGTGTCGATCTCCGCCACCGGCTTGTCCGTCCGCCATCGCGCAATTCGTGGAAAGCGCACGGCCACGCCCGACTTGTGCCGCGTGGAGCGCTGGATGCCCTCGAAGTGCAGCTCGAAGACCTGCACCGGCTCCACCTGTCGTACCGGACCGAACTTCTCGAGCGTGTGCCGCCGAATCCAGTTGTCGATCGTGCGGATCTCCGCGTCCGTCAGCCCCGAGTAGGCCTTCGCGAACGGCACGAGCGCGTCGCCGTCGCGAACGGCGAAGGTGTAGTCGGTGTGCAGTAGCGCACGACGTCCACTGCCCGGTTGCGCATACACCATCACCGCATCCACGCTGAACGGCTGCACCTTCCACTTCCACCAACTGCCCTTTCGACGTCCGACGCCGTACTCGCTGTCGCGCCGCTTCAGCATCAATCCTTCGGCGCGGTGGTCGCGCGAACTCGCGTGCGCGGCGCGTGCGTCGTCCCACGACGCGAGCGTCACGGTCGGCGACAGCATGAGCTGCGCGGCGCGCGTCTCGGCGAGCAACGTCGCCAGCGCCTCGCGTCGCGCCGACATCGGCTCGGCGCGCATGTCGCGGCCGTTCAGCTCCAGAAGGTCGTACGCGATGAGCACCACGGGAACGTCGGCGAGGATCTTGGGCCCGAGCTTCGTGCGCCCGATGCGCCGCTGGAGCTGCGCAAACGGGAGGGCGGCGCCGTTCGTCCACGGCATGATCTCGCCATCGAGCACCGTGCCCTCGGGCAGAAACTCGGCCGCACCGGTGAGCTCGGGAAAGCGCTCGGTGATCAGCTCACCGCCGCGGGACCAAATGAACGTGCCGCCATCCCGGCGAATCAACTGCGACCGAATGCCATCCCACTTCCATTCGGCCTGCCACTCCGCGGGTTCACCGAGTAATTCCAGGTCGCCCTCGAGGGCGTAGGCGAGGTAGAACGGAAATGGGCGCGATCGATCCGCGTCGCTGCTGTCGGCCGCGACAAGTGCGCGGAAGGCGTCGCCGGTTGGGGTCCAGTGTCCGCTCAACCGGTGTGCGACCACTCCTTCCTCGATACCGCTCACGCGCGCGATCGCGCGCACGACGAGTTGCGCGGACACGCCGACGCGAAAGCTGCCGGTGATGAGCTTGTTCCAGATGTAGCGCTCGGTGCCGGTAAGCTCGCGCCATGCGTCGAGAACGGTGGTGCGCTGTTCGTCCTCGCTCATCTTTGCGAGCGGGAGCAGGCGTCGCTCGACCCACTCGGACAAGTGCAGATCCTTCGCTTCGCTCAGGATGACGCTATCCGGCAGCAGCAGCGCGATCGTCTCGCCAAGGTCGCCGACTGATGAATAGCTCTCCTCGAAGAGCCATTCCGGGATCCCAGATTCCTCCATCGCCCACGTCGCGATGCGGCGCACGGGAATGAGGCGCTTCGGCCGGCCCCCCGAGAGGAAGTACACCGCCCACGCAGCGTCCTCGGGCTCGGCGGCGGCGAAGTACTCCGCCATCGCATCGATCTTTCGGTTCGTGCTCGTCGTGGCGTCGATCGCGGAATACAGGCGTGCGAAGCGCTTCATGCCATCGCCTCTTCGCCGGCGACGGCGGGCTCCTGGTCGTTCTCCCCTTCCCACTGGCTCGCAATGGAGACGGCGTCGAGTCCCTTGTTCTCGCGCAGGTAGCGCACGACCTGCTCGCGATAGCCGTGCGTGACCCACACCCGTTCGGCGCCGGTTGCCTCGATGGTGTCGATGAGGGCTGGCCAGTCCACGTGGTCCGAGAGCACGAAGCCGCGGTCGATGGACCGACGCCGCCGCGCGCCGCGCACGAGCATCCAGCCCGACGCGAACGCCGTCGAGGCGTCGCCGAACCGGCGGAGCCACGGGCTCCCAGCTGCGGATGGCGGCGCGATGATCAGGCTTCCGGCGTACTTCGTTCCCTTGGGCTGTGCCGACACGGGCGACGTCGGATGCAGTTCGACGCCCTCCTCACGATAGTCGCACGTCAGGCGCTCCACGGCACCATGCGTGTATACTGGCCCGATGTTGGCGCCCAAGACACCTGAAAGAATGCGCTGCGCCTTGCCAAGCGCGTAGGCGTAGACGATCGACGCCTTGCCCTGATCGCAGTTCTCTCGCCACCAAGCGCGCATGTCGGCGAACGTCTCGTCCTGCGGGCACCATCTATAGATGGGCAGGCCGAAGGTGGATTCGGTGATGAACGTGTGGCAGCGAACGGGTTCGAATGGTGAGCAGGTGGGGTCAGGTTCCGTCTTGTAGTCGCCCGAGATGACCCACACCTCACCCTTGTACTCGAGCCGGATCTGGGCGGAGCCGAGTATGTGGCCGGCTGGGGTCAGAGTGATGGAGACGCCATTGATGTCGCGCGTCTCACCGAAATCGATGAGCTCGATGTTCGCGTCGGGGCCGAGTCGCGTGCGCAGGACGCGGCCACCTTCTCGTGCGGCGAGGTAGTGGCGGCTGCCCCAGCGGGCGTGGTCGCCGTGCGCGTGGGTGATGATTGCGCGGTCGACCGGGGCCCAGGGATCGATGTAGATGTCGGCGGCCGGGCAG
>JBKJMP010000171.1:0-7621 GCA_046596395.1 Gemmatimonadaceae bacterium | reverse complement strand
CCGAGCCAGGCGTGACGATCGCAAAGGTGACCGTCGTCCCGGCGACGGCATTGCCGTTCGCGTCGGTCACGCGCACGGAGGGCGCTACGGGCACCGGCGTGTTCACCGTCGTGTTCTGGAGGCCACCGGCGTTGAGGACGATGTTTGCCGCCGAGCCGGCCGTGGCGGTTGCGGTGAAGTTCACCGGACTGCCCGTGAGGCCAGCGACCGCCGCGTTCATCGAATACGCCTGCACTGTGCTGCCGAGCGTCCAGGAGGTGAGTGCGGCGATGCCAGCAGCGTCCGTGGTGACGGTGAGCGTGGTTCCGGACGTCGAGGCGTTCGCGATCGTGGCGCCCGCGGTCGTGCTGGTGAAGGTCACCACGGTGCCAGCAACCGGATTGCCCTGCGCGTCCGTCACACGGACCGACGGCGGAACGGCGACCGCGGTGCCCGCGGCGGCCGACTGACCGTTGCCGGCATTCAGGGCGAGGTTCGCGGCAAATCCGTGGAAGACCGCAATGGGGCTGAACGGCAGGGGGCTATAACCGGGCGCGGTGAATTCGAGGCTGAAGTTGCCCGCCGTTCCGCTGATGGTAAGGTTGTTGAACTGCGCCGTGCCGAACGTGTTCGTGGTTGCCGTGGCGTTCGTCAGCGTGCCACTGCCGCTGGTGATGGCGGCCGTGACGATCACACCTGCTGTCCTGACGGGATTGTTGAATCCGTCCCTGAGCTGGACCCCCGGCTGCTGTGCGATGGGCACGCCGCTGCTCGTTCCGGGGGATGGCGGCGGATTGAACGCGAGCGCCGAGCCCGATCCAGCGGTGGCTGTTGCCGTGAAGCCGACCGGGCTGCCCGACAGGCCGCTCGCCGACGCGGTTAGCGCATAGGATTGCGCCGTCGTGCCCAGCGTCCAAGAGGCGAGCGCCGCAATGCCGGCGGCATTTGTCGTCACCGTGAGCGTCGTTCCGGTCGTCGAAGCGTTCGCGATCGTTGCGCCCGCGGTGACGGATGTGAACGTCACCACCGTGCCCGCCACCGGATTACCCTGCGCGTCCGTCACGCGGACCGAGGGTGCGACTGCGACCGCCGTACCGACGGTGGCCGACTGGCCATTGCCGGCATCGAGCGCGATGCTGGCGGCAGCCGCGGCGCTGACGGCGATCGGCGAGAACGGCAGCGCGCTAAAGCCAGGCGCCGCGAACTGGAGCCCGAAGCTCCCGGCGCTGCCGGTGATCGTGAGTCCGGCGAAGGTCGCCACGCCGCTGGCGTTCGTTGTCGCGGTGGCGTTGGCCAGCGTGCCGGTTCCGCTCGTGATCGACGCCGTCACCACCACGCCCGGCGTAGCAGCGTTGTTGCCGAACCCATCCCGAAGCTGGACGACTGGCTGCACCGCGAGCGCGACACCGCTCGTAGCCGCCGACGACGGGGTGACGGTGAAGACGAGCACACTGCCCGTGGCCGGAGTGGCCGTGGCCGTGAAGGTGACGGGACTATTCGATGCGCCGCCTACGGCCGCGGTCATCGTATACGCCTGTGCGGTGTTCCCGAGTGTCCATGAAGCCAGCGACGCGACACCAGCGGCACTTGTCGTGACAGTCACCGACGTACCTGACGTGGTGGAGTTCGCGACCACCGAACCCGCTGTCACTACCGCGAACGTTACGTCCACACCCGCGACGGGATTGCTGGAGGCGTCCGTCACGGCGACCGACGGCGCGACCGGGACTGCCGATCCGACCACCGCCGTCTGATTATTGCCGCCACTCACCACGATGGATGCCGCCGGACCCGCGGTGAGCGTGAATGGCGCCGACGTGAGGGAGGTGTACCCAGGCGACGAGAACGACATGCTGAAAGTGCCTGCCGAACCCGTGATCGCGAAGCCGCTGAACGTTGCGGTGCCGCTGGCGTTGGTCGTCGCGGTGGCGTTGGTGAGCGTCCGTGGACCGCCCACCGCGATGGTGATCACCACACCGGCGGTCGAGACGTTGTTGCCGTTCGCATCCTTCAGCTGCACGACCGGCTGTGGGTTGAGCGTCGCGCCGTTCGTCGCCGTGGTGGCGGGCAGCGTATTGAATGCCATCTGCGAGCCGGCGCCCGGCACGGCGTTCGCCTGGAACACCACCGGGCTGCCCGACACGTTGGCCGCCGCCGCGTGGAGCGTGTATGTCGCGATCGTCGATCCCAGCGTCCACGACGCGAGCGCCGCGATGCCCGATGCGTTCGTTGTAACGGTGACCGTCGTGCCGCTCGTAGTACCGTTCGAGACCGTGGCCCCCGCCGTGACGACATCGTACGTCACCACGGTGCCAGCGACCGGATTGCCGGAGGCATCCGTCACGAGCACAGACGGCGGAACGGCGACGGCCGTGCCGACCGCGGCCGACTGGCCATTGCCTGCCTTCAGCGCGATGGTCGCCGCCGGGCCGGTACCCAGCGTGATCGGCGCCGCGGTGAGGGTGGTGTAGCCTGGCGACGAGAAGGCGATCGTGTACTGCCCCACCGTTCCGGTGATCGCGAGCCCCGCGAACGTCGCCGCTCCGCCGCTGAGCGTCGTTGCCGATGCGTTGGACAGCGTCCCCGACCCACTCACCAGCGCGGCCGAGATCACGACACCGGCCGTCGTGACGTTGTTCCCGTTCACGTCCTTCAACTGCACGACCGGCTGCGGACTCAAGGCCGCCCCATTCGTGGAGGGCGTTGGCGGTGCGGTCGCGAACGCGAGCGCTGAGCCCGTGCCGGCGACCGCAGTCGCCGTGAACACCACGGGGGTGCCCGCGAGACCCGTCGCCGTCGCGTGCAGCGTGTACGCCTGTGCCGTGGCGCCGAGCGTCCACGATGCGAGCGCCGCGATGCCCGAGGCATTCGTCGTGACGTTGAGCGTCGTTCCGCTCGTCGTGCCGTCCGAGATCGTTGCACCCGGCGTGATGACGCCGAACGTCACGAGCGTCCCCGCGACCGGGTTGCCACCGGCATCCGTCACGCGGACCGAGGGCGGAATGGCGACCGCCGAGCCGACCGTGGCCGACTGGCCGTTGCCCGCGTTCAGCGCGATGGTCGCCGCCGCGCCGGCCGACACGGCAATCGGTCCCGACGACAGCGGCGTGTAGCCGGGCGACGCGAACGACAGGGTGAAGTTGCCCGGGGTACCCGTGATCGTGAGCCCCGCGAACGTGACGCCGCCATTGGCCGCGCTGGTGGCCGTCGCGCCAGTCAGCGATCCGCTGCCACTGGTGATCGACGCCGAAACGACGACGCCAGCCGTCAGTACGGGGTTGCCCAGCCCGTCCTTCAGCTGGAGCACGGGCTGGGTGGCCAGCGGCGTGCCGCTGGCCGCACTCGCGGAAGGCGCGGTGATGAACGCCAGCACGGAACCACTGCCGGCGACGCCCGTTGCCGAGAAGACTGCGCTCAGCGAGCCAGCGGTCGCCGTCAACGAATTCGGACCAGCAACGCTGCCAAGTGTCCACGAGCCGACCGTCGCCACCCCCGCCCCGTTGGTCGTGGCTGTCGTGCCAGCCGCGGATCCGCCGCCCCCCGTGACCGTGAACACCACGTTCACGCCCGGCACCGGATTACCCGCCACATCCGTCACCGTCACCCTCGGCGCCACACTAACGGCAGTGCCGACGGTTGCACTCTGGTTGTCACCTGCCGACTTCTGGATCGACGCCGGTCCGCCGACGACGATAGTCGCCGTGGTCGTCGTCGAGAGCGTCCCCGACGTCGCCGTGATCGTGACCGGCCCGACGGAGCTGCCGAGGGTCACAGTCGTGCTGGCGAGGCCGGCGGCGTCCGTGAGAATCGACTGTGGGCTGAACGTCGCGCCGTTTGCCGAGGCGGTCCAATTGACCGTCTGGTTCGCCAGCGGGGTGCCGTTGACGTCGGCGACTCGCGCGGTGACCTGGGCGGAAAGCGTGGAGCCCGGCCCTCCCGACTGTCCACCGCCCGCGGTGATCGTGATGAGGCCCGCACCGCGTGAGATCGTCGTCGCGGTGAATTGCACCGAGCCCGCCGGTCCGACGATCGACGGCACCGTCGCGCTGATGACGTCGTTGCCGAGGGTCTGGCCGAGCGTGTATGTCGTACTCGTCGTGCCGTCGGTGCCGGTGGTGGTGCTCGCCGACGCCACGGCGCCACTGCCACTCAACCGCGCCCACGTTACCGTCGTCCCGCTCACCGGCGCGCCGAAGGCGTCCGTCACCCGAACCACCAGCGGCAGTGGCAAGGTGCGCCCGGTGGAGTCGATCTGGGCATTCCCCGACACGATCGCGATCGCCGCCGCGGCAGGCTGCGTGGCGGTCTGGGTGACGGTCACGGGCGTCAGGGCGCCGGATGCTGCCTCGTACAGGTAGGCGCCCGCGGAGTTGCCGAGCGTCATCGTCACCGACGCGCGGCCGGCGGCATCGGCGATACGCGGCGTGGTCTGCGAGACGCTCCCTCCCGCCGTGACCGCGCGGAAGGTGATGGCGGTTCCGGGGACGGGCAGGTTGTCGGCGCCTTGTGCCTCGACGACGAAGGGCTGCGGAAGGGTGGTACCTGCGCGGTCGGTCTGGCCGCCGCCGCTCACCACGACGAGTCGCGCCGCCGCCGGTACGACGGTGAGGCGCGAGATGCCCGTAATGCCGAGGGGTGTGGTTGCGGTGATGGTGGTGGTGCCGCGCTTGCCGAGCGAGACGACGTTGGCGGTGGCGTTGCCCGTTCCCGCGACGGTGGCGACCGTGGGATCGCTCGAGGTCCACGCGACCAGGAGGTTGGCGGTCGCCGCACCGGACGAATCGACTCCGGTCGCGCTGAATGGGATGGTTGGGGTGCCCACGACCGTGGTGTCTGGCGGACGGACGGTGACCGTCCGCGTGTTCCGGCCAGGCCCAGTGTAAGTGATGAGGACAGCGGGAGGACTGAGCGGCGGCAGGCCGGATGGCCGCGCAATGATGATCTGCGTGCCCGAGAAGAGAACGACGTGGTCGGCGGAGCGAAGCTCGATCAGCGCGGTGAAGGGCAGCCCGTTGCTGCCGGGGGGAACGTCGATCTCGATGTGCGCGGTGTCCTGCCCGACCGGGAAGGCGATGACCGTGTCGCGCGTGCTGCCGTCCGGCCCCGTGAGGACGATATGGATCTCTGTGATCTCGATCGCGGCGGCTGCCAGCGTGCGATACGCCGCGACGGCCTCCGGCGAAAACTTCGGCACGAATGAAATTCGTGCGGAATCACCGGATGCCGATGCACGTGGGCCGGTGGATGGCTCGCTGCAGGTGATCCCCGCGAAAATGAGCGCGAGAAAGGCAGCCGCGCGGAGACGGAGACGCATGAATCTGGAGCTGGAGGTGCAACGCCTCTGATGGTCGAGGCGAAAAGGGTGCAACACAATCGGACGCGGAGGCACCCGCGTCAATGGGTGATCCCTTATCTGTTTATCTAGGGGCCACCAATAACCGGCTCGTCTCGCTCAGGTAAGTCGCTGCCTCTGACGAAGTTGGGTCGAGGGCTACCGCCTGGCGAAAATGCTCGAGCGCGCCCGCTAAGAGACCCTGTCGCGCGAGCGCCACACCCCAATTCAGGTGCGCCTTCGCGTGCGAGGGCCGGATGGTGACTACTTCCTTATAGAGACGAATCGCGTCTTCGGGACGACCAAGGCCAAGGAGCGCGTTTCCCCAATTCACCCGGGCGTCGAGATTGTCGCGGTTGATCCGCACCGCCGCCTCGAAGTGGGGAAGCGCTTCTGCCTCCCTTCCTAACCCGTCGAGCGCGATGCCCCAGTTATCGTGGGCATTGTCGTTCGTGGGTTGGGCGCGCAGCGCCCGATCGTACTCGTCGAGCGCTTCCACATGCCTCCCCAGCCGCGTGTAGGCGACGCCGAGGTTGTTATGCGCTTCGCTGTACTTGGGCGCGTGGGCGATTGCCTTTCGATAGTGACCCACCGCGTCGTTGTAGCGCCGCTCGATGAACATGACGTTCCCCATGTTGTTGTTGCCGATTGGGGAATCCGGCTCCACCGCCAGGACCTGTGCCCACATGCTCCGCGAGTCCTGCCAGAGAGTTGTCTGGCGCCAGGTGAGCACGGCGAGCACCGCGACCGCGAGGCCGGCTACACCCGTAGCGACGCCGCGTCTCGTTGGGCTCAGGGAGTACACGAGGCCGGCACCGAGCATCGAGATCCACAGCGACGGTAGGTAGGTGTACCGGTCGGCGGCGATCTGCGGCCCGTTCTGCACGATGCCGAGCATCGGTGCGATGGTCGCGAGGAAGAGGAGCCACGCGGTGAGGACGCCAGGCCACCGCTGTCTGAGCAGCCACGCCACCCCGGTTGCGACGACGACCAACCCGGCACTGAGGAGGTAGCGCGTCGCGAACGGATCCACGGCACTCGGCATCGCGTAGAGTGGCGCCAGCCCCGAGGGCAAGAGCGTCTTCCAGATGTAGAACGCGAGGCTATACGCGGAGACGGCGAGCTTGCCGGCCACGCCCAGTTGCGGAAGATCCTGGAGGGCGACGAGGGTGAGCACCGACGTTGCCGCCGCCAGGGCGACGAAGGGCGCCAGCTCGAGATACACCCGCCGCGCGCCCGCTCCTGTCCATCCTACTCGGCCCCCGGTACCGAGTCGCGCGAGGGGGTGGACGTTGAGGATCAGCAGGACTGCGGGGACGGTCACCGACGTGCCCTTCGAGAGCAGCGCGCACACGAATGCGAGGAGGGACAGCGCATGCCATCGTGACTGTGACGGATGGTCCACCGAGCGCAGGTACGCCATCACGCTCCCGAGACAGAACAACAACGACAGTACATCTCGGCGCTCCGTGACCCAGGCGACCGATTCGACGCGGAGGGGGTGGACGGCGAAGAGGAGTGCGGCGAGAGCGGCGGCGTAGGTGAGCTGTCGAGCCGACGCGGCGAGCCCCGGAAGGGATGCGGCGAGCAGGCGTCGCGCGAGGTAGTAGACCAGCACCGCGTTCGCGGCGTGGAGGAGGAGATTCGTAGCGTGGTAGCCGCGGGCGTCCATCCCCCAGAGCTCGTAGTCCAGCCCCAGCGACATCCACGAGAGGGGGACGTAGTGGCCGAGGTGGAAGGTGGTCCACATCCAGGTGAGTTGGTCCTCGCCCAGGCCGCGGTAGTCGAGGTTATAGATGAAGTTCTTGTCGTCGTCCCAGGAGACGAAGCCGGCGTCGAGGGCGGGGAGGAAGGCGACGACGGTGATGAGAGCTACGAAGAGCGGCACGGCCCAGTGGGCGCGGTCGGGTGGTTGTGGCTTCACGGGCCGATTGTCGTTGCGAGGACGGGGTGGCGCAAGATGGGGCGAGGATTGGGACGAGAGGGCGAGAGGGCGAGAGGACGAGAGGACGAGAGGACGAGAGGACGAGAGGGCGAGAGGACGAGAGGGCGAGAGGACAACGTGGAAGGGCGCGCGCATGCAGTCCGGTGCGCTGTTGCAGTCCTCTCGTCCTCTCGTCCTGTCGTCCCACGTGCCGTGAAAAGCCCGCCTGGCATGTGCCAGGCGGGCTTTTCATTGCGCGTGCAATCCTGCGATACCGCGATCCCGCGGCGGCGCTACATCATCAGACCTTGCGGCGGCGGCGCACCAGGCCGATACCGACCAGACCAATCGCCGGAGCCGGCCACGATCGGGCTCATGGCGATTGG
>JBKJMP010000076.1:0-5971 GCA_046596395.1 Gemmatimonadaceae bacterium | reverse complement strand
ACTCACGATCGCCGTGCCGTTCACCTCGTCCATTGCATTCGTGGCATTATCGATCATCGCGAACCCGAACGAGATGATCGAGCGCAGCGCCGATTCGGCGGAATCGCGCTGGCCGATTGCCAGGTGATACGCCGCGCGGGACAGGCCCGCGTTGGCCATCTCGCGCGTGATCTTGTACTCGGGAGAGGGCACCTCGAGCATGCTCGCCGTCGGCGCGAAGGGAAGCTGGAGGCGAGCGCCGAGGAAATCGACCGCGGGCGCGCGGGCCACGCGGTCGAACTCCCGCCACGCGGGTGCCAGCGCCATCGCGCGCACGTACGCCATTTCGGCCGCGGTGAATCCCGCGACGGCAGCATCGATGATGGCGGCCGACGGCGCGGCGAACCCGACCGGCCTCGCCTTCGGAAACATGCCGGGCGCTACCTTCGCCTTCATCCACGTCATGTCGGCGCGCGATCCGGCGCTGGCGTCGGGAAACGCCTTGTGGCGACTCACCGGATGGAGCCGGCTGAACGCGGCGCCAGCCTCGAGCGGCGAGATGGACGGATCGCGGGGCACGGCATGGTCGCGAAAGACCTCCGGATTCACCGCCTGCGACCGGGTGCGCTCGACCCGCACCATCGGATTCCAGATCTGGTCGCCGCGCGTCGCGACGATGATCACGGGAGCGGTTGCCATCAGCGCCACGGCAATCGCTGCGTCGCGCAGGATGCGAAGAACCACGTGGGTCCAGGAGCGGTGCGGGCGCGAAGCGACGTGTTCAGTCAGCGGAGAGTGGTCGATGCGCTCGGGAAGCTGCGCCTCCGCGCGTGCGCCGAAGCCTTCGACCTTCGGCGTGCGCACCGCTTCCGGCGACGGTCGGTCGGCACTCAATCGAGGAGTATCCGAGTGCAGGACGCGAATCGCGGATTGCCGAGCGACGTCCCAGCGACGGTTGCAGCGCTGATCGCGAGCGTTTCGATGGGATGCGGCGTCTCGCGCTCGGCGGTGGTGCTCACCGGCCGGCTCAAGAGATCCACGAATGCCTGTTCGGACGGATACCGCGCCAGCGTCGTCCGCGCGTTACGGTACGCGTCGGTGACCCCGGCGCTCGGGCCGAACAGCAACTCACGAACGTTCGAGCATGACGAATAGGAGAGCAGATGGAGGAATTCGAACCGCTCCGCGCGCGTTGCCGAGGGATCCGCCGCGCGGGCCAGAAGCGCGGAGCGAACGTCCGATCCGCGCAGGGAGCTGATCTGCACGGCGGCCATCGCTCGTGCAGCCGCCTCCTTGCTCACCTGCTGGAGCGCCGGAAGCTTCGCGCGCGGATCGTTCGTGACCTCGTAGAAGTTCCGCATTCCCGCACGACCGACTCCCACAACGACGTTGCCGATGAGTTGGTCGATGACAGTCGTCCCGTGATCGATCATGTTGAACCCGTACGAGAGGATGGCGCGCAGCACCGTCTCGGCAGAGTCGCGCTGGCCGATGGCCAGGTGATACGCCGCGCGTGAGACTCCTGCGTACGCCATGTGTCGTGACGATGCATAGCCCGGCAGTGGCATGTTGTCGGCCGTGGCGTTCGGCGAGAAGGGGAGCTTGAAGCGAGCGCCGAGGAAGTCGACGGCGGGAGCGCGGGCGACGATGTCGAAGTCCTTCCAGGCAGGATCCGTGGCCAGCGTGCGCAGGTAGGCCATCTCGGCTGGTGTCACGCCCTTTGCGACGGCCTGGAAGATCGTGCTGATCGAGGGGCCGTTGTAGATGGGCGTCGTGACCGTCGAGAGGAGTCCGTCGGGAATGGGAGCATTCCAGATCGGTTCCGCGCGTAACTCCCTGGGGAGCTGTGGAAAGTCGGCGCTTTCCTTACTGGACTGAATCGCATGAAAGGCCTGACCTGCCCGGAGCGGCGTGATCGATTCGTCCTTTGGAAGGACCAGCGGCCGCAGTCCTTCGCCGAGTTTGATGCCGGCGCGCGTGTTGTTGCCCCAGCTCGCGCGTTTCCACGTCGCGTCATCCTGCGTGCTCACCATCACGATGGGCACGCTCGCCATCAGCGCAATGGCGATGGCGGCATCGCGCGCGATGCGCAGCGCCACGCCCAGCCAGCTGCGGCGCTGGCGCGGCGTCGCTTCGTCTGCCCGCACTGTGCCGTCGCGGAGGTGCGCGGGAAGCATCGCTTCCTCGCGCGCATCGAACATTCCTGGTGCCGACGCGATGGGCGTGTCGAGACGTACGTGGTCCCTGCTCATGCGTCAGCGGTTGGGGTTGCTCATGATGCGACTGCAGAGCGGCAGATGGGGATTGTTCAACACCGCTCCCGCAACGGCACCTGCGCTCACGGCGAGCGCCTCCAGGGGATTGGTGGAGCGGGCGCGAAGATCGCTCGTCAGCGGTCGCGCATACATGTCGATCACCGCGACCTCGGACGGATACCGTGCGAGCGACCGGCGAGCGTTCTCGAACGCGTCGGTGACGTCCTTCCGTGGACCGAGCAGCAGCTCGCGGACGTTCGTGCACGACGAGCCCGACAACATGCGAAGTGTCTCGTAGCGCTCACCCCGCGTGAGCGTGGGATCGGCGATGCGCGCGATGAACATGCTGCGCACTTCATCGACAGAGCGGATGGATCCGCGCGTCGTGGGAGGGGTGATCGAGTTCTTCAGCGACGCGAGGTTTGGATCAGTTACGCGCGGATCGCCAGTGACCTCGTAGAACTGCCGCAGTCCCTCGCGCCCCGTGCCGACGACGACGTTGCCGATGAGCTGCTCGATCAGCGACGTCCCGTTGTCGATCATCGTGAAGCCATACGAGATCACCGCGCGCAACACGGCCTCCGCAGAGTCCTTCCGGCCCTCGGCCAGGTGGAATGCGGCGCGAGAGACTGCCGCGTTGGCCATCCCGCGCGTCGCCTTGAAGCTCGGGATCGGCATGTTGTCGGACGTCGCATTCTCCCCAAACGGAATGTTGAACCGTCCGCCGACGAAGTCTGCCGCGGGTGCCCGTGCCACGATGGTGAAGTCCTGCCAGACCGGGTCCGTCGCGAGCGTGCGAAGGTAGGTCATCTCCTCCGCGCTGAATCCCTTCGCCACGGCCTGGAGGATGGTCCGGCTGTCCGGCCCGTCGTAGAGGTTCGAGGGCGCAGACTTGAACATTCCCGGCGACGACATCTTCCGTTCCCAGATCGCCTCGGGCCGTCGCTCGATTCGGCGCTCGGCAAAGCCAGCCGCGAGATTATCGATCGCGTGCGCCTCCATCGCGGGACCCTGAATGCGGTGGTAGGCGAGACCGGCCTGCATCGGCGTGATCGCAGGGTCCTTCGGCAGCACGAGTGGACGGAGCTTCTCCGCGGTGAGCATCCTTGCTCGCGAATTGATCGCGAAGTTGCCCGTTCCCCACGCGCGTTCGCCCTGCGTGGCAACGATGATGATCGGGATGCTTGCCATGAGGGCCACCGCGATCGCCGCGTCGCGCATGATGCGCACTGCCTTGCCGAGCAGCGAGCGCTTCGGACGCACGTTGTCGACACCTGCGGGCGTACGCGCGTCGCTGCGAGCGGGAAGCGCGCCTTCCTCACCGACTCCGAACGCACCGCCGACGGCCTCGCCGCGAACGCCGATGTGAACGGGATCCATTGTCATACCGGTGTCGCCTCCGCTTCGCGCGGGAAGCGAAGGCCCCCCTCGACCTCGTCACGCGCGGCGATCATCCGCTCGACTTCCTCCGAGACCTCCGCGGCGAGCCCGATGTGCGTTGTAAGGCCCTCGACCGTGGCCGAACCCGCGTGCAAGCGGAGGAGGTTCAGGCGTATCGTCTCGAGCGCGCCCACGGCGTCGCCGAGCTTGTCGTGCACGAGGTCGCGATCGGCGCGCAGGGATTCATAGTCCTCCGACGCCGCCAGCGGACCCGCGCGACCGAGCGCCTCCTGTAACTCGTCGTAGCGGCCGCGCAGCGTCTGGGCGTCGCGCTGGAGGCGATGCAGCAGCGATGGCAAGTCGCCGATCGCCTGGCGCGACTCCTTCGGCAAGCTCTCGAACAACTGCTCGGCCGCCATGCCGAGGGAGAGCTCGGTCGCGCGATGTGTCATCGCCGTGCCGACGGGCTCACTGCCGCGCAGTCGTCGTGCGACGGAGAAGGCGAAGCGCCCGACGCGCCCCATCCACACGCGCGTCCAGAATTCGGTGTCGACGTCTCGGCGGAGCTGGAGCAGCGCGAGATAGACGGTGCCGGAGACGACCGCGGTGATGGCGGCGACCACAGTGATCGGCGTGGCCGCGCGCGCGAGCGCTTGCCCCGTGTCGCTCGCAAGACTCGCGACGATGACCGGCGCCGCGATACCGGTGAACGATGCACTCACGCGGGCCACCCACGATACGACCTTCTCGAGCGCCGATCGTCCGCGCCCGTACTCGACCGCGCGCTCCTCGCGCGAGTTCTCCAGTTCAGCGCGGAATGCGGGGCCGAGGTCGCCGTGCGCGAAGCCCAGCTTCGACAGGCGCCGAGCGGAGTTGATCGCGAAGATGATCGGCGATGCCGTTGCGCCAACGGCAAACGTGGCGAACCCCTCGACGACGCCGAAGATGGCCGAGACGATCATCGACGACGCCAGCACGGTGCCACTCAGCAGCAGCGTGCCGCCACCGTCCATGCGTCCATTGCGGCGCACGAACGCGCGCAACGCAGCCGGCAGATCGCGGCGCTGGTCCATCGCCACGCCGAGCTGCTCGGCGAGTGCGTCAGCGCTGGGTGGCCGGCGCGACGGTTCCTTGGCCAGGCAGCGATCCACCAGCAGCGCGAGTTTGCGCGGCACGGCCACCCCCATCGCGCCGAGCGCCGGCGGCGCCTCGGTGACCTGCTTCGCGAGGATCTCCGTTGCCGTCCTGCCCTCGAAGGGAAAGCGGCCGGAGAACGCGTAGAACGCAGTAACACCAAGCCCATAAATGTCGGAGCGCGCGTCGATGTCGCCGCCGAGCGCCTGTTCGGGACTCATGAACTCGGGCGTGCCGCTGACGCCGTCGCCCGTCGCATCGCCGGCGGCGGCCGCGATACCGAAGTCCGCGACGAGCGCGCGCCCCGTGCCCGATTCGATGAGGATGTTATCGGGCTTCACGTCGCGGTGCACGAGCCCCTGCGCGTGCGCGTACGCGAGCGCCCACGCGACCTCGCGCAACACGCGGGTGCCGTCGGACGCGGACACGGGACCGCGTGAGCGCACCCGCTGCGCGAGCGTTTCGCCATCGACGAACGCCATCACATAGAAGACGAAACCCTCGACTTCATCCACCGAGTGGATCGGGATGATGTGCGGATGCGACAGCTTGGCGGCGAGACGCGCCTCGCGGAGGAAGCGATCGCGCAGCGTGGGCAGCCCCGACTTCTCAGGCGGCAGCAGCTTGATGGCGACGAGGCGGTCGAGGTGCACCTCGCGAGCGAGGTAGACCACGCCCATCCCGCCGCGACCGAGCTCGCGGTCGATCGAGTAGCGTCCCGCCAGCGCGAGCTGGAACGAGAGGAAGAGTGGATCTGGAGTGGCGTGTGTCATAAGCCTCTTTTCATCTACCCCCCCGCTCAGGATGACCAAGCATTAATTCCCCTCGAAGACGGGCGTGCGCTTCTCGACAAAGGCTCGGTACGCGCGCTCGAAGTCTTCACCCATCATGCACTCGGCCTGCCGTCGCGCCTCGTAGTCGATCGCGCCATCCACGTCCATCGACCACTCCTCGTGCAGGCACCGCTTCGTCACCGCGTGCGACGCTGACGGTCCATCTGCGAGCGACGTCGCGAGCTCGAGCGCGTCGGCAAGCACGCTCTCCGGCGCACAGATGCGATTGTAGAAGCCCCACCGCTCGGCCTCGTCGCCGAGCATCGTCCGTCCCGTGTACAGCAACTCGCTTGCGCGGCCCTGCCCGATGATGCGCGGCAGGATGGCACACGCGCCCATGTCCGCCCCGGAGAGACCAACCTTCACGAAGAGAAACGCCACCTTGCTGCG
>JBKJMP010000045.1:0-3206 GCA_046596395.1 Gemmatimonadaceae bacterium | reverse complement strand
CGGCTGATCCGCATCCGCGCCCTTTCTCCTGCGAAGGTCCGCATCGTACTCCTTGAAGTTTCCTTCAAACCAGACGACTTCCGAGTTCCCCTCGAACGCTAGGATATGCGTCGCGATACGATCGAGAAACCACCGGTCATGCGAAATGACCACCGCGCATCCCGCAAAGTCCACGAGCGCCTCTTCCAATCCACGAAGCGTATCGACGTCGAGATCATTCGTCGGCTCATCGAGCAGCAGCACATTCCCACCTGACTTCAAGAGCTTGGCAAGGTGCAGACGATTCCGCTCTCCCCCCGACAGATCACCGACCTTCTTCTGCTGATCGGTGCCCCGGAAGTTGAACTGGCTCAGATACGCCCGAGCATTGATCTCACGATTGCCGACGGTGATCTCATCGCGCCCCTCTGACACTTCCTGATACGCCGTCTTCGTCCCGTCCAGCACGCGCCCCTGATCGACATACGCCAGCTCGACCGTCTCGCCGACCTTGAGATCGCCGCCGTCCTGCTTCTCCTCGCCTATGATCATCCGAAACAACGTGGTCTTGCCGGCGCCGTTGGGTCCAATGACTCCAACGATCCCACCGCGCGGCAACGAGAACGTCATGTCGTCGAACAACACCTTCTCGCCATAGGCCTTCTTCAGGCCCTTCGCGATCACGACGTCCTGCCCGAGACGCGGCGGAGGCGGAATAGTGATCTCGTGCTGGAGCACCTTGTCGCCCGTGTCGGCTTCCTGGAGCTCCTCGAACTTCTGGATACGCGCCTTGCTCTTGGCCTGTCTGGCACGCGGCGCCATCCCCACCCACTCGAGCTCGCGAGCCAACGTGCGCTGGCGCGCCGACTCGGTCTTCTCCTCGAGCTTCAGCCGCTCGCGCTTCTGCTCGAGCCAGCTGGTGTAATTCCCCTCGTACGGATGTCCCTTACCGCGATCGAGCTCGAGGATCCACTTCGCGACATTGTCGAGGAAGTAGCGATCGTGGGTGATCGCAACGACGGTCCCCGGAAAATCCGCGAGGAAATGTTCGAGCCACTCCACGGACTCGGCGTCGAGATGGTTGGTGGGCTCGTCGAGCAGCAGCATGTCGGGCTGCTCGAGCAGGATGCGACACAGCGCCACTCGGCGCTTCTCTCCACCCGAGAGCACCGTGACGTCGGCATCGTCGGGCGGAAGACGCAGCGCTTCCATCGCGATCTCGATCTTGTTGTCGAGATTCCAGAGGTCGAGCGTGTCGATGCGCTCCTGCACGCGCGCCTGCTCGTTCATCAGCTTGTCGAAATCGGCGTCAGGCTCGGCGAACGCGGCGCTGATCTCATTGAATCGATTGAGCAGCTTCCGCTGATCGGCCACCGCTTCCTCGACGTTCTCGCGCACATTCTTCGTGGGGTCGAGCTGCGGCTCCTGCGGCAGGTAGCCGATTTTCGTCCCCTTCGCGGCCCACGCTTCGCCCTGAAAGTTCTCGTCAACGCCGGCCATGATGCGCAGAAGACTCGACTTGCCCGCGCCATTGGCGCCGAGGACGCCGATCTTGGCGCCGGGGTAGAACGAGAGCCAGATGTCGTCGAGAATGATCTTGGAAGGCGGAACGACCTTCCTCAGGGCCTTCATGACGTAAATGAACTGTGGAGCCACGGTATTCGTCGGTTCGGGAAAGTGCAGATCCTTCGCTGCGCTCAGGATGACAGCACGGCAAAAGAAGACTGCGCCCGAATCGCCGAGCGCAGCCCTCAAATCTAATCAGCCTGCTGAACCGGACTCTACTTGACTGTGAACTCGGTCAGCATCCCATACTGCGCGTGGCTCGCCGCGCGAGCTACGGCGCGCCCTCGACCTTCATCCCCTTCTCCATGTCGTGCCCCGCGTGCTCGTCCCCCCAGATCGACTTCAGGTCGCTGCCGGCGAAGATATTCGCATGCACCATCCAGCCGAATACGTTCGCGTGGAAGGTCCCGCCCACGGCGCTGCACTCCTTCTCGGTCGCGATGGGGCTCTCGGGGCCAAACACGGGCTGACCGTCTCGGCGCTCGAGCCAGCGCTGCTCGTTCCCGCGGCCGGGGACGCACCAGTTCACGTGCTTGTGCCACCGCGCGATCGACAGCGGCACACGCGCGTCGAGCTTCGCCGGGCTGAAACGCTTCGGCGCCGTGTACATCGCGCCGTAGAGAACGAACCGGCCAGATGAGTCCTTCATATATAGGAGGGACGTCGGCTTGGCGGGATCGAACCGGATGGCTTCCTGCGCGCCACGCCAGTTGTTCGTGAAGTGAAAGACCTTCTGGTCCTTTACGTTGGGCAGGAAGAGCCGGTACCCGGCCTGCGCGGCAGCCGTCGTGTCGCGATACGGTGCAAGGGCATCGCGCAGGATCGCCGCGACGCCAGCGGCGCGAGCCGAGTCGGCAGACGTCGGCGCGCGGACGGGCGTCATCTCCATGTGGAGACCTGTTTTGCCGGCCGACGCGTGGTGCGAATGGTCCTGGGCGTGCGCGTCCTGCGCGAAGGTCAGCAGCGCAGTGACCGCGGTGGTGCGAATGTATCTCGAGCTCATGGGCGTCTCCGGGTTCTGCTGCCCTACGCAGACGGGATACCCCGAAGATTCGTTAAAGACGGTCGCCCTGGTGGAAGCGCCGCAGAGCCCCGCGATAAACGTTTGGGCGCGAGCCTTGCCCTCCAAGCCAGTGTGGAATCACTGGAGAGACCGGGCGAGGCGCTGGCGAACGTCCTCGCGGGCGACCGCGACGCATGGACGCTCGCGGCGCTCGCCGCGAGCGACGGCTTGTGGTACTACGATGTTCGCAGCGAGCGCATTCATCTCTCGCCGCGCGCGATCGAGCTGCTCGGGTACCGCGACCGTCTCCCGGTCGCATCCACGGAGGAGCTCCGGCGGCACGTAGACGAGCGCGACCTGCCCGCGCTCCAGCGTCTCGCGAACGAGGTCATGCGCGGCGATCGCCCCCGCGGTGAGATGGAACTGCGCCTGCTCACCGCGGATGGGCAAACGCGTTGGACGCAGGTTCGCCTGCGCGCGCGGCGCGACTCGTCGAACGCCGCGGTGGTCCTCGCTGGCTCGCTCACGGACGTGGACCTCCGCAAGCGCGCCGAGCTCGCCCTGCGTGACGACTCGCGCCGCGATCCGCTCACCGGACTTCCCAACCGCACGCTTCTCGGGGAGCGGCTTACCGCCCGCATCGCGCGAGCCGCGCAGA
>JBKJMP010000594.1:0-9964 GCA_046596395.1 Gemmatimonadaceae bacterium | reverse complement strand
GGCGAGCTCGGCGTCTCGCCTCCGCCGAGCGGCGTGCAGGAGATGGACTTTCCCCTCATCGCTCAGCTCGACCTGCCACTCGACGTGTCGGGCCGCTACGTGATGCGCGTGGGCCTCGACGGAACGACGCATGCCGAGGTGCCTGTACAAGTCCGGCCCGCAGTGGCCGCCCCGCAGCCCAAAGCCCCTGCCTGGATGAGCTGAGAGGGGGCCTGGGGGTCTGGGGGCAATTGACATTTGTTGCACTTACTCTTGCGTTTTCGCGACCTCGCCTGCATGCTCAGGGTAGCCGAACAGTGCCGTAAACTGATGGACGCGCGCCCAAGCGGGCGCCGAACGTTTGCACACGACGCCGGTTCGCCCGCATGTTTGCCTCCGACCGGAGATCCATCGTGTCCAGCACAAACGTCCATCGTGGGTTGCTTCTCTCCGCCGTCGTTGCCCTGATCTCGCCGCCGACATCGCTCGCCGCGCAGGGCCAAACCGGATCCGCGCAGCAATTTGGCGTGCTGGGAGCCTCGACCGTCACCAACACCGGCCCGACGACGATCATCGGAAATCTCGGCGTCCATCCGGGCGGGGCGATCACCGGCATGAGCAGCATCACGCTCACCGGAAGCGTGCACCAGGCTGATGCGGTCGCACTGCAGGCGCAGGCAAACGCGAACACCGGACGCGGCGTGCTCGTGGGCATGCCCGCCACCGCCGACCTGACGGGTCAGGACCTGGGGGGAATGGTGCTCAACCCGGGCGTGTACCGTTTCGCCTCGTCGGCGCAGCTGACCGGCAACCTGTTCCTGAACTTCCTCGGCGATCCGCTCTCCGAGTTCATCTTCCAGATCGGGTCCGCGCTCACGACAGCGAGCGCCTCCGCCGTGGTGGCGATGAACGGCGGCCCGTGGGGCAACGTGTACTGGGCTGTCGGCAGCTCGGCGACGCTTGGCACCGGCACCTCGTTCATCGGCAGCATCATTGCCGACGCGAGTGTCACGCTCAACACGGGGGCGAGCATCACGTGCGGGCGGGCCATTGCACTGACCGGCGCGGTGACGTTGGATACCAACATCATCTCCACACAGTGCGCACTGGTGAATGAGGTCGTCGCGACACCCGAGCCGGCGACGCTCGCGTTGCTTGCACCCGGTCTCCTTGCGCTGCTGGTCGTTCGCCGTCGTCGCGTGGTGAAGGGCGCCTGACCTGCTCAACGACCCGCGTCTGCTCCCGCGAGAATTCGGCGGGAGTGGACGAAGCGGTCCAGCAATTTCTGCACGTAGGGATCGCACCGGTCATCGAGATTTTCCACCGCGTAGCCACCGCGCCCGAGTGCGAGGTGCACGAGCGCCCGTCCGCCGAGCGCGATCGCGACGTGCGTGATGTGCTGGTCCACGCGATCCGAGAAGAAGAGCAGGTCCCCCCCGCGCGACGCGAGAATATCGGAATCGCCCGGCGAGCCCTGCTCCGCCTGCTGCCAGGCGTCGCGGCGAAGCTGAATCCCGTGTAGCCAGAACGTGCTCTGGACCAGCCCTGAGCAGTCCGCGCCCCAGGGCGTGACGCCGCCCCAGATGTAGCTCGTGCCCTCGAAGAAACGCAGCGCGCTCCGCGTGAGCGATTCCGCGTCGGCGGGGAAGGCTCCGCCTCGCTCGGACGACGCGATCACATCACCCCGCTCGACGCGCTCTGTCGGCGAAAGGAAGGCGCCCAGTGGCATCGCGCGCTGCGCGTCGCTGCCATTCGCGGTGACGCACCCGAGTGAGATGCGAACGTCGGCGGAGGTCTGCCCGGTAGCGGATAGAAACCCGCGATTGATCCACCCCTCGTACTCGTCGGGGCCACGCACGAGAAACCAATCGTCGCGTTCCTCGAGAACGTCGCACGTTCGCCCCGCGAGCAACTGCGAGATCTGGGCACTGGCCACCTTGGGCTCGGCGAACAGCGGCGCGAGCGGCGTCTTCACGACGACCTGATAGAGCTCTTCGGTCATGCCGTCATGGCTGAATTGGAGCAGACGTCTGCACCGCCCGCTCAATCGCGCGCTCGAGTGCCGACACCGCGAGCGCCTCGACCTGCGCCGCTGGCGCCTCGATTCCATCCTGCATCGGCGCGGTCGCGAAGATGACGTCGCCGTCGAACATGGTGCCCACCGGGGTGATGCGCCGGTAGAGCGCCGCCTGCGCGCTGCGCGCCACCGACGCGAGCACCACGCGGCTCAGGGCCGCGTTGGTGCTGACGACGCACAACGTGGTATTACGCATCGACAGCGCGTCGAAGCGGCTCGCGTCCGTTTGACCGCTCGCGATCCACGCCTCGGTGTCGAGCCACGAGCCATCCGATCGACGCGCGCCCGCGACGATCGCCCCCCTCGCATCGCGGACGTCGCCGAGCGCGTTCACGACGGCGATCGCGCGCACCTGCAGGGATCCCGTATCGGCGCCACCAGCCCCAACGCCACTCGTCATCGCCATGCCCGCGCCGGCGATCTTGCCGAGTGTCGCGCCCGTGCCAACGCCGACGCGCCCCTCGATCACCTCGGTCGCCGCGGACTCGCACGCGGCGAACGCCATGTCTGCCGTGGGCCGCGCGTCGAACCGACCGAGCGGCGCGAGATCGAAGATCACGGCGGCGGGGACGATCGGCACCACGCCGGCTCCGACCGAGTACCCTCGGCCGCTGGTCTCCATCCAGCGCATCACGCCCGCCGCCGCATCGAGCCCGTATGCCGATCCCCCGGCGAGGAGGACGGCGTCCACCCGGTCTGCGAGGTGCGCGGGATCGAGCAGGGCGAGCTCGCGCGTGCCCGTGGCGCGGCCGACAACGTGCGCCGCACACCGAAAGGGCGCGTCGATGCCGCGAATCACCGTGCAGCCAGTCGCTCCCTCGAGGTCCGTTGCGTGGCCGATCGCCAGACCGCACCCGGCGAGAGACGTCACCGGCACGCGCGCGCTACTACTCCAGCCACTTGGGCGTGGGAAGCTCGGCCGCCGCGCACGTTTTGCATCGGATCACACCGCGCATGTTGCAGATGACGCAGATGAACGTGCCGCACTTCGCGCACGGGTAGCCCTCGGACGCGCGCTCCTCGTTGCCACACGCGCGGCAGATCATTGCGTCCTTTTCCTTGATCTCCGTCATTGGTCGTCCTCCCGCTCGGCCGCACCGCCGGGTGCGGGTCTGTCCCCAAGCCCGAACTCGCGGATTTTCTTGATGAGCGTCGCGCGCGAGATGCCAAGCTCTCTCGCGGCACGCGTCCGGTTCGATGCATGTGCACGCAAGGTGCGCTCGATATGGCCCTTCTCCACTTCGGCGAGGGAGCGCGACACGTGCGGCAGCGCCGCGTCGTTGCCGATGCCGCGCACTTCTGCGGCGAGGTGCGTGACGCCGATCGCCGTTTCGCCGCGCGCCTGGAGGAGCGCGCGCTCGAGCACGTTGCGCAGCTCGCGCACGTTGCCGGGCCATGGGTACCGCCCGATCGTGTCCATCGCAACGTCGCTGACCTCGCGCGGCGCGTCCGGTAACCCGCGGCGCAACTCGCGCAGCAGCGCCCCCACCGTCTCGCGCAGATCCTCGGGCGCGCGGGCACGCAGCGGCGGAAGGTGCAGCGGCATCACACCGAGGCGGTAGTAGAGATCCTCGCGGAAGCGCTGTTCGGTGACTTCCGTCGCGAGGTCGCGCACCGTGGCGGCGATGAGACGCACGTCCACCGGCATCTCGCGCGAGCCGCCGTTGCGGCGCACGCGACGCGCCTCGAGCGCGCGGAGCAGGGTGGGCTGCAGCGTTGCCGGCAGCTCCGAGATCTCTTCGAGGAACAGCGTGCCACCATCCGCGGCCTCGAACAGGCCGGCGTACGGACCTTCGGCCGTTTCCTCCACGCCGAACAGCTCCGCATCCAGCGCTTCCGCGGGACGCATGGCGCAATCCACTTCGTGGAACGGGCGTCCTGCGCGCGGGCTCAGGGCGTGGATCGCCCGCGCGACGCGCGCCTTGCCCACGCCATTCTCGCCCACGAGCAGCGCCACCGTCCGCTCGCTGCGCGCGAGCATCTCGATCTGCTCGGCGAGCTCGCGCATCGGCGCCGAGGAGCCGAGCAGCATGTCGGCGGCGGCGCGCGCGGTGCGGACGTCGGCCGCGCGACTCAACTCGCGCAGTTGCGCCTTCTCCAGCGCGCGATCCACGACGGCGCCGAGGTGCATCAACTCGACGGGCTTGGTGAGGAAGCCTTCGGCGCCATTCTCCATCGCGTGCACGGCCGCAGGAATGTCGCCGTGTCCGGTGATCATGATGATGACTGGGCGCTGTTCCTTCGTGCGCTCGAGCACCTCGAATCCCGAGATGTCGGGGAGAAACAGGTCGAGCAGCACCACTGCCGGACGCTCGGCCTGCACGAGTGCCACCGCCTCGAGCCCCGTGCCGGCGCGCAGGACATCGTGCCCCGACCGCTCGAAATACCGCCCGAGCGCCGAGAGGATGTCCGGCTCGTCATCGACGATGAGGATCTTGGCCATCAGGTGGTCACGGTCGCAATCACGGCAGCAAGGTCGTCAAGTTCAAAGGGTTTGCCGATCACCGGTCGCCCGGCCTCCTTCAGGAAAGTCTGGGCGGATTCATTCTGAAGGTCGCCCGTCACGAACACCACCCGCCGGGCATGTCGTTCGTCGCTCTGCACGAGCGCCCTGTAAAGTGCCTCCCCCCCCATTTCCGGCATTCGCAGGTCCAGCAGCACCACATCATACTCGCTTGCGGCGAGACGCGCTTGCGCTTCCACGCCGTTGGCCGCAACGACCACATGGTGGCCGAGCGACGCCAGGAATCCCGAGACGGCGGCCCGCTGCGCTGCCTCATCATCCACCACGAGCACCCGGCGCGCAACCACGCCACCCTCCCGCGGGGGAGGATCGTCATTCGCGTTGGGAACTGGAGGGTCGAGATGCGGCAGCTCCAGCAGGAAGGTGGCGCCGGCCCCAAACGTGGATTCAACCCGGATGCGGCCACCGTGCTCGCGGGCGATTCCATCGGAGATCGACAGCCCGAGCCCAGTACCCTGCCCCACCGGCTTGGTCGTAAAGAACGGGTTGAAGATTCGGTCCACCTGCTCCGCCGCGATCCCGGTGCCGTTGTCCGTAATGGCAAGGACGATCGTGTTGCCGCCATCGGCGAGCTCGGTGCGTATGCTGAGCCGCGGACGATCGGCGCTCGCCATCGCATGCTCGGCGTTCACGATGAGGTTCAGCACGACCTGCTGGAGCTGGGACGCGTCGGCCCACGTCGTCGGGAGCGCCGGGTCGAGGGAGACGTCGAGTGCAACGCCTACGGTGCGCAGCGCGTAGCGCCGGAGCTCGAGTGTGTCGGTCACGATGTCGTTGAGCCGCACCGCGCCGCGCTCGGCGGGCTGCTGTCGCGCGAAGGTGAGGAGGTTCGAGACGATCTTTGCCGCGCGCTTCGCCTCGTGGTAAATCGTCTCCACTGCTTCGCGCCCATCGTCGTCGAGCGCGGCGGGCGACGCCAGCAGCAGTTGCGCGAACGCCATGACCCCCGCAAGCGGGTTGTTGAGCTCGTGGGCGACCCCGCTGACGAGTTGTCCGACCGCCACGAGCTTCTCCTGCTGGAGCAGCTGGTCCGCGAGGCGGCGCTCGTCCGTCACGTCGCGCATGATGCCAAGCACGCCGACGATGGCTGCGTCCTCGATGATCGGCGAAATGATCAGCGACCCGTGCCGAACCTCGCCGCTGGCGTTGCGGTAACGAAGCGCGCCGCGAGAACGCCGTCCCGCGATCGTCTCGCGCAGGAGTTGCTGCACGGCCGAGAAGTCGCGCCCGTCGATGAGATCGGCGAGCGGCGTGCCGAGCAGCGCGTCGCGACCGCGGCCGACACCCTTCTCGAGTGCCCGGTTGACCGCGGTAAAGCGCCCGCCCGTGTCCACGGTGAAGATCGCGTCGGACGCGGACTCCAGGAGGCGCGCATAGCGCGACTCGGAACGCGCAAGCGCCGTCGCACGGGCGCGAGCCTCCGTGATGTCGCGCGCCACCCCGAGGACGCCGACGATGTCCGCCCCGCGTCGAATCGGCGTCATGGTCACCGAGAGCGCGCGACGTTCGCCGTCAGGCCAGCGGAGATGGCACTCGTACCGGACGACATTCCCCTCGAGCGCGCGCTCGAACTGCGCGGCGACCACGCTGCGGTCCCGGTCGTCGAGGATCGGGAAGGAATCGTGCGCCAGCAGCGCGTCGCGATCGCGTCCCGTGAGCTCGCACGTCGCCTGGTTGGTGGAGGTGAACGCACCGTGCACATCGAGTGTGTAGATCGCGTCGCTCGCCGACTCGAACAGGTTGCGGTAGCGTGCCTCGGTAAGTGCAACGGCATCGCGCGCGCGGCGCTCGTCGGTGATGTCGCGCAGGGACGCGACGATGCCGGTGACCGCGCCGAGCTCGCGCAAGGGGGCGTTGGCGATCGCGACGATGCGCCGCTCCCCGTCCGGGCGCAGGACGAGCCCCTCGTAGTTCTGCGGCTCTCCCGCGAGCGCGCGATCCTCATGCTCGCGCACCATCGCGCGATCCTCCTCGGGTACGGTGCGCTCTCCGGGCAGGCCGATGAGGTCCATGCCGCGCCCGAGCAGCTGATGGGCTGCCGGATTCGCGAAGATGAGGCGGCGCTCGATGTCCGTGATCACGATCGCGTCGCGCGACGTCTCCACGACGAGCCGGTACCGCTCCGCGAGCGACCGGTGCGCCGTCACGTCGTCGAACGTGACCACGGCGCCGCCCAGCGGATGCGGAGCAGCCGTGATCTCGAAGACCCTGCCGCGCACGCGGTCGTCGTGCGTGCCGCGTTTCACGGTTCCCGCGGCGATCGCGGAGAGATGCACACACTGGTCGCAGGCACCGTCGTCCCCGACGAGCGCCTCGTGGAACTCTCTCCCGGCGAGGAGATCGTTCGTCGCGCCGCCCATCATCGCGCGCGCCTGGGCGTTCGTGCGCTGGATGCGCCCGCGGCCGTCGAGCAGGACCATCCCACTCCCGATGGAGTCGAACGCGACCGCCCATTCCCGCGTCGCCTCAGCGACCTCCTCGAAGAGACGTGCGTTGACAATCGCCACTGCCACCTGGTCCGCGAGCCGTTGCAGGATGTCCGCATCCTGCTCGGTGAACGGCGTAGCACGATTGAACACCGTGAGCACGCCGACGGGACCCTGCACCGAAAGGAGTGGAACCAGGATCGCGTTGCGGATGGCCTGATCCGCGGCCGTCGGCGCGAAGTTGTCCTCATCCTGCCGAACGTCCTCGCGAATGATGCTCGCTGCCGTGCGGACCGTGCGACCCGTGATGCTCCCGTGCAGGGGTAAGCGACCGCCGACCATCCCTTCGCCGGCGCCAATGCCGGCGGTGATCTCGAGCGTATCGCCGCGAAGGAGTGAAAGGGTGGCTCCTTCGGTGCGCAGCAGCGCCGTGGCATGGCGGAGGATCAGGTGCATCACGCGCTCGATCCGCAGCGATTCGCCAACTGCGCGCGCCACGTCGGCCAGCGCCTCGGTCTGCCGTCGCTGCCGCTGGCTCTCGGAGTACAGCCGCGCATTGCTGATCGCAGCAGCCGCCTGCGCCGCGAGCGTCTGCAGAAGCTCGGCGTCGTCGGCATCGAGCGGCTGCGCGCTGGCGGGATCCACCAGGACAACCGCCACCGTGCTGGAGCCGATCACGCACGGGACCGCATACGCGCTGCCCTGACGCGCGGCGCGTTGGCTGCGAGCGGCCACGGACGCCAGCGACCTGAGGGCCGCGGGCGCGGACGTCTCATCGCCGTCAGTGCGTTCGCGACGCAGCACGCGCGGCCACGTAGCGCCGGCATCGTCCGTCGCGAACACGATCACCGTGCCCGGCGGCGTCACGATCTCCACCTGCCGCGCCAGCGCGACCAGCACCAGCGACTCGTCGAGCGACTGCGCGAGTGCCGTCCCCGCATCGTGCAGCTGCTGAAGGCGAACCGCGCGACGCTCGGCGAGCGCCGTGAGTGACGCCTGCTCGATCATCGCGGCGACCTGTTGCGCGAACAACTCCACCGTCCGGATGCGGGTGAGCGACGGCCGCGCCCGGTCCATCGGATCGTCGAGCACGAGCGTCGCCACGAGGCGGCCGTGGGCGCGAAGGGGCACGAAGAGGATGTCGCGGGGCGACCACCCAGGATCGTCCGATGGAGCGAGCATGCTCGGCACTCCGCCCGAGAACTCCTCCATCACCCACGGATCGCGCCCGTCGAGATAGTAGGAATTGCTCACCCTGAAGCGCTCGAGCTGGGCGAGACGACGGCGCCAGACGTCGCCCAACACCGGCAAATCGCGAAGGAGCTGGTCCTCCTCGGCGGTGAGACCCGCGGTGACGACCGCCGTCGCATTGAACTGGTCGTCACGTAACGTGATCGTCACGCGACCGAACCCGATGCGCCGGATGGCCTCGACGAACACTCGCAGGCGCGCATCGAGCGAGGGCGCGCGCTCCACCTCGCCGAGGGCCTCGTGCAGGAGCAGCAGGTGATCGCGCTCGAGCTGGAGCTGCCGAACCGCCGCCTCGCTCATCGATTACTTATCGGAAATGAGCAGGTGCGCCGCCAGCGGTTCGACGGTGAGTTCGGCGGGCGTGAGGTCAAGGAGCTCTCCATCGGCTTGCATGCGCAACGCAGGATCCGTCTCAATACGAAAATGGCGGCCCTTTCTATATAGTAGTGCGTGGTCGGGGCGAAAATCGTTGCGAGTGACTCGCCACATGATGCGCGCCGCATCGAACAAGCTCGTCGGCGAAAAGATGCAGCAGTCGAGCATCCCGTCGTCCACCATGATGTCCGGACCGAAGGCGATGCGCTCTTCGAGGATGGTGCCGAAGTTCGCGAAGAGTACGGCGGCCGCGCGCCGCTCGATCACCTCGCCATCCACCTCCACGCGCACGTGAAAGTACTGGCGGAAGACCACGGCGCGCAGCGCCGCCTTCGTGGCCATGATCGTGTACGCGAGCACCCCAAGGCGCCGCTTCATCCATTTCGGCGTCTCCGCCACCATCGCCGAGTCG
The DNA here is from genome assembly GCA_046596395.1 of Gemmatimonadaceae bacterium. Classification (GTDB taxonomy): domain Bacteria; phylum Gemmatimonadota; class Gemmatimonadetes; order Gemmatimonadales; family Gemmatimonadaceae; genus AG11. The sequence continues at coordinate 920 of JBKJMP010000594.1, read as the reverse complement.
ATGCCGACGCCTGCCGCGACCGCGAAGCGATGCCCCTGCACCACGCCGAGGTCGATCACCTTCTTGCCGCCGTTCATGAGCGCGGGTACGGCGCGCGCAACCTTCCGGGGCGTGCCGAGTGCGCGCGCCAGCAGGTTGCCCGTTCCTCCAGGCAGCACGGCGATCGGAATGCCGCTGCCGCTCAATGCGCCCGCCACTTCCATCGCGGTGCCGTCGCCGCCGAGCGTGAAGACGACGTCGAACTCGCGTGCGCGCGCGCGACTGATCTCCGCCGCGTGGCCGCTCCGCTCGGTGAGCACGACTTCACACGTCGCCCCCGTCGCGACAATCGCCTCCCGCGCCGCGTCGAGAAACTTTCCCCCCCGGCGCGACGCGGGGTTGGCGATCAGCAGGGCGCGCGTCAGAATGCCCAGGACCGGAACAGGGAGAATCCCCACTGCTGCGGCGTGGCGACGAACCCACGTACCTGATTGGATGCGCAGCGCAGCGCGCTCGATTCCGGCTCGCGGCCCGCTCGGAGTGAGAACCGGTCGGGCGCCAGCAGTGGGAACCGGTATTCCAGCTTTCCTTCGATGGCGTTCATGAAGCCGTTGAGTCCCTGGAGCGACGCGTCGTTGGTGCCGAGCTGGCACAGCCCGGTGCTGAAGCTGAGGAACAACTTGTCACTGATCTGCTTCTCACCGCCGAGGCGTGTGCTCGAGAGGATGCTCTTGAACTGGTCGTACGAGCTCGCCACTGCGCCAACAGGGCTGTTCACCGTGCCCGACTGGATCTGCACCTGGTCGATCACGCCGCCCAGCTGGTCGCGCAACACTCGGCTCACGTATGCGCCGGCGGTGGGCACGACGAACTCGAACGCCTGCTGCGTTGCCGCGGTCACCTCGAACTTCGGACGTCCCGTCACGAGGTAGCTCACGAGG
>JBKJMP010000539.1:0-8807 GCA_046596395.1 Gemmatimonadaceae bacterium | reverse complement strand
CATGACCGCGAAGAGCGCGTTCGGGAGCCAGGCCGCGATGTCTGGAGGGATGAGATCCTTGCCGCCGACTGCCTTCGTGAGCTGCACCATCATGAGGAAGGTGATCGTCGTCGCGAGGCTGACGCCGATACCGTAGGCGGTGCCGCCGCGCTGCGTGCTCGTGGCAAGGGGCGCCCCGAACAGCGCGATCACGAGGCACGTCACGGGAATCGCGAGCTTGAGCGCGCGCTCCACTCGTAGAAGGTGCGCATCACCGCCCGAGCGTTCAAGCGACACGATGAACCGCGACAACTCCGCGTACCGCATCTCCCGCGGATCGCGCGGCTTCGCCATGAGGTCGATCGGGCGCACCTCATCCATGCGGTGGTCGTACAGTTGTCCGAAGCTCATCGAGAAGTTGGGGCCCGAGTCGGTGATCACGTGCATCTCGCCCGCCTGGAGCACCCAGGATTCCGTCGCGGGCTTGTACGTCCCCCCCGCCGAGGACACCAGCACGGTGGGGTAATCCCGCCCGGTTCCCTTTCGTTCGATCTGCACGCGGTCCATCGTCCCCAGGGCGACGTCGAGCGACAGCGCCTTGTACACGCGCCCATGCTCGCCCGCATACGCGAAGTTCGACCGGTGCGTGCCCATGCCGACGGTATTCTCGCCGAGCAGCTGGTTGCGGCGCGCGTCGGTGATGGGAGCCGTTTCGCCGATCACGAAGTCGAGCCCTGCCGCCAGCAGCGCGCCGAGGAGCACGGGCGCGATGAGGCGGTAGAAGCTGATTCCCGATGCCTTCGCTGCCGTGATCTCCGAGTGCCGCGTGAGAGTGCCGACGGAAAACACCGTGGCGAAGAGCACACACGCCGGCATCGCCAGGAACATCGACTGCGGCATCCAGTAGACGTAGCTCAGCGCGATGTCCGCGGGAGGGATGTTGCGGTTGAGGTACTTCTGCAGGTTGTCCGTGACGTCGATGATCACGAGTAGCAGGGGCAGGCCGAGGGCTGTCGAGAAGAAGATCTTCATCCACTCGACGAAGACGTAGCGATCGAGCGGTCCGCCGATGCTCCTCATGCCGGTCTCGCCGAACGGGCCGCACGCCGCTCGGCGCGCAGGACGCGTCGCTCGTCGAGCCATTCGCGCAAGCCACCGCCGCGACCGGATGAATCGTGCCCCATGCGCAGCAGCATCACCAACCCGATGAGCGTCATGATGACGTTGGTGCCCCACATCGCCCAGAACGGCGGCACGTAGGCCTTGTTCGCCAGCGCCTCGCCGCCGATGAGCCCCACATAGTACAGGGCGAAGACGCCGAGGCTCACGGCGATCACGAGGCCGACGCCGCCGCGCGGGAAGCGGAGCGCGATGGGCGGCGCCATGATGGTGAAGATGAGGCACGCTGCGGCGAGCGAGAACTTCTTGTGGATCTCGATCGCGTAGCGGTTCCGTTGCCGCTCGGCGAGCTGCATGCGGATCTTCGCCTCGTTGAGTCGCGGGTCCTCGGCGGTCAGCGGCGGGGCGGGGCTGGCCGCAGGCTGCGGCACCGCGGACGTACCGCGCATCAGCTCCCGAGCCGCCTGCGACGCGACCTGTTCCTGCGTGAGCGCCTGTCCGGGCTGCGGTGTGGGAACGGGATTATTGGTGACCGCGCCGGGCACGAGGGCAGGCGTCTGCGTGACGGAGACGACCGGACGCTTCGCCGTGTCCTGGGGCGTGGGTGCCGGGACCTGCCCCTGCGCCTGTGCGGGCTCCTGCGCCTGTGCCTCCTTTACGCCGAATGCGTTGCTCACGCGGCTCAACATCGTGCAGTACGCCCAGCCGATGCCGCGAGGCTCCGGAACGCGGAGCGGCGCGGGGAACGCCGTCGTCGTGTTCTCGACGTCCGGCTTTCGCAAGCGGGCCCTCTCGTACTCCTCGCGCGTCTGGGCGAGATGGTTTTCCGTCTGCCACAGGCGCTGCTGCATCTCGCAGATGCCCATCTCGCGGTCGCCCTTGGACTGCGGGTCGCCCTGCCTGTCGTCATAGATCTGTCCAACGTTGGGAACGCGGATGCGGTCGTGCTCATAGAACAGCCGGTCGAGCTGGCTCGGTGTGTCCGTCGACACTTCCTGCATCTCACCGTGGGACAGGTCCATGTGTAAGTCCACCCGGTTCGCTGAGAAGGCAATCTTGCCGCTCTCGGCGTAGATGGTGCGGCGGCGCATGGGATCCGCGAGATCGTAGATGACGACCTCCTTCATCTCCCCAGTCGAGTTGTCGATCTTGCCCGCCTTCAGGTAGAACTTGCCTTCGGAAATCGAGTTGATGACCTGCTCGTTGAGCAGGAGTGTGGGCTTCGTCTGGGAGATGTTGTCCTGGAGCGTCTTGAGGCGATGATTCGAGCGCGGGAGGACCTGGTCGTTGAACGCGAGAAGGAGGATGGTCATCACCAGGCCGCCGACGATGGACGGCGCCACCAGCATCCACGGGCTCACGCCGCTGGCCTTCATCGCCGTGACCTCGTTCTCGGACGCGAGGCGGCTGAACGCGTAGAGCACCGCGACGAGCACCGACATGGGCACGGTGAGCGCGACCGTGAACGGGACGGCGAGCAGGACGAACTCGCCGATCACGGACCAGGGAAGGCCCTTGCCCACCAGCTCGCCGACCTGCCGCGAGATGAAGTTGATCAGCATGAGCGACGTCAACGCGGTCAGCGAGAACAGCAGCGGTCCGACGTGCTCTTTCAGGACGTAGCGGCTGATGATCTTCAAGCGGGTGACCGGCGTGCGTTGGAGGCTCGGAACTTCAAGTATTGCACAGGGTTGTAGCGTACGTCGCGGCCTGTGAATTCGCCGCCGCGTAAGCTAATCTGTAGTTCTTCGGCACGCTCGGGGCCGATGTCGTCCTGAGCGACGCGAAGGACGACAACACGCCCGGTACGTTACCCCGCCTCCCTGGATTGGTGCGCGCTCTCCGGTTCCTCGTCGCATTGGCGGCGTTCGCGTCGCCCGTGGTCGTGAACGCGCAAAGACCCGCACCAACCGCGCCCGTGCCGCGGGTGGATTCGGTGCGTGTGGATACGTTGTCCAGGGCCGGCGCGGACACACTCCGCCGTGTGCTCATGCCCACGCCACCGGCGTCGGTGGACACGGTCCGGAAGGGGCTCTTCGGGCCCGGCACCGACCTCGCCCTCGACGTCCGCGCGCGCATTGAGTCCTCCCTCGAGCGCCGCCGCGACGAGCGCTGCGACAATGGCCAGCTCTTCGGCGTCCTCCGCTGCGGAGACGGGTTCACGTCGGGATTCAACTTCGAGTTCACGATGGTGAGCACGGGCACCGTGGCCGACCGGGTGCACGTGAACGTGGACTACGACACCCAGCGCGAGTTCGACGCGTCGAATGCGCTGAACGTCTACTACGAGGGCACGCCGAAGAGCCGGCTCCAGCGCGTGGAGGTGGGCAACGTGGCGTTCGCGCTGCCGTCCACGAGGTTCCTCAGCAGCGGTGTGCCGAGCGGGAATTACGGTCTCCAGGCGATCGGGCAGTTCGGGCGCCTGCGCGTGCAGGGCATCGCGGCGACGCAGAAGGGCAACATCGTGCAGGATCGCGTCTTCTATGTCGGCGACCGCACGCTCCAGAGCGGGGCGCGCGCGATCAACGACAACGAGATCGAGCCGCGCCGGTTCTTCTTCACCGTGGACCCGAAGCAGTTCGTGGGGTATCCGCGCGTGGACATCCTCGATCGCGCGCAGCTCGCCGGGATTGCGAACGCGCTGCCGGACACGATTCGTCCGCGACGCGTGCTGCTGTACCGGGTGCAGTTCGCCACGCAGCCGCAGAACCCCAACGGCCCGCGCTTCCAGATCATCGGCACTCCTGGGGGCGGCGCGCAGACGTACGACGTGCTCCGCGAGGGGGTGGACTACTATATGGATCCCTCGCAGCTCTGGTTCGCGCTCGTGCGGCCGCTGAACCAGAGCAACGAGCGGCTGGTGGTGGCGTACACGGTGCGGATCAACGGCGTGGACGTCGTCCACCCCAGCACAGGGGGAACCCCCGACCTCCAGTACACCGGAGCGGGCGCGCAGCAGTTCGCCAACCTCGTATACGACCCGAACGTCGTCCCCGGCGATGCCGCGTTCCGTCGCGAGATCCGCTCGGTGTATCGCTTGGGCGGCGAGGAGGTGGTGCGCAGCTCGGCCAAGGTGCGCGTCGTGAGCGGCACGGGGGAGCAGGAGAAGCCCGCGTCGGGAAACTTCGCGACGTACCTCCAGATGTTCGGGCTCGCGCAGGCGGTGAATCCGGCGAGCTTCGACATCGAGAACCGGCTCTGGCCGCGCCCGTCCGATCCCAATTACAGCGCCGCGGCGGGCGGCACGGCGGGGCTCGCGAGCGCGGCGTCGCTGTCGTCGTACTCGCATGCGAGTGCCGCGAGCAGCGGACGCATCATCCGCGATCACTTCGTGGTGTTCCCGTCGCTCCAGCCGTTCGCCGCGAAGGATTCGGGACTCGTGGAGCCCGGCAATCCCGCCAATGATGCGATCTACTCCACGCCCGGCGAGTACCTCTACTCCACGCAGCATCCGGCGAACGTCTACCGCCTCGAGGTGGGCTACCAGACGGAAGCCGGTTCCGACGCCGGCGCCATCATGCTCGGCAGCATCCAGCTGCGGCGCGGGTCCGAGCGCATCCTGCTCGACGGACGTCCGCTCGTGCGCGACGTGGACTACCGGATCGACTACGAGATCGGGCGGCTGACCTTCGCGCGCGGCGACACGCTGTTCAACCGGCAGCGGACCGTGACGGCGCGCTTTGAAGAGAATCCCCTCTTTGCCACCTCGCCCACCTCGTTGTTCGGCGTCACGAGCACGCTCGCGCTGAAGAACGGCGAATTGAACTTCATCGCCGTGCAGCAGTCGCAGCGCACCGACTTCACGCGTCCGCAACTCGGCTTCGAGCCCGTGTCGTCGTTCCTTGCGGGAGTGAACGGGCAACTCTCGTGGGAGGTGGGCCCGCTCACGCGCCTCGTGAACCGGCTCCCGTTCGTGAACACCCTCGTGCCCTCGCGCGTGAGCGTGCAGGGCGAGCTCGCGACCAGTCGTCCGCGGCTGAACAGCGACGGACAGGCGTTCGTGGAGAGCTTCGAGAGCGATGCCGGCATCACGGTGAACCTCCAGGACTTCAACTGGGCGCTGAGCAGCCAACCCGCGGACGGACGTCGGCTGCCACAGCGTTATGGCGCGAACCCGTTCGATCTGCGGCGCGCCGCCACGCTCGCATTCCAGAACCTGGGCACCAACGTGAATGGCAACGCCATCACGGTGCGGAGCGACAGCATCGACGTGAACGCGACGCTCGCCGGCGCCGGTTTCGCATCGCAGGAGACGCTGCTCTGGCTCACGCTCTATCCGCTCAACATCGGCGGTCGCTACGACCCAGTCACGCGGCAGTACGACTGGCGCGTCGCGAACACGATCGCTGGCCGTCGCTACCGCTCCGTGCGCACGGTGCTCAGCCCCGCGGGCGTGGACCTCTCGCGCGTCGAGAATCTGGAGTTCTGGACCTTGATCGACACCGCCGCCACCCGTCGCAAGGCGAATCCGACACTCGTCTTCGACCTCGGCGAGATCTCGGAGAATCGCATCGCGTTCGCGCCGGAGTCGCTCACGGTAATCGCGGGCACGATTCCAGATTCACTCTTCAGCGGTAAGAGACTCCAGGGGCTCGACGTCCTCGACACCGAGCGCGACCCGATTTCCCGGGCATTCAACGCCGACGCGAACGACCTCGGCCTGCCCGGCGATCGCGTGGACTCCCTCGTGGTCGTGAGCAACGGCACGGCGCGCGCGTTCGACGTCCCCCTCTGCTTCGGCACCTCGCGCACCATCCCGCGGCTCGGCGACACGCGCGCCAACTGCACCGTGCGCAACAACCGGCTCGACGAGGAGGACATCGACCTCGACAACGTGCTCAACCTGCCGACGCTCGCGCGCGACCGCGAGAAGCTCACGCGCTTCATCGTGGAGCTCGGCGACGCACGCCGGTGGGTGCGCTTCGGTAAGACGTTCCGGCAGCAACTCGATTCCGGCGGCACCGTTCGCACACTCCAGTGGGTGCTCGTGCGCGTGCCGTTCCGGGTGGCGGACGATACGATCAACAACGTCCTGCTGCGCCGAGTGCGCGCGCTGCGCGTGACGATGATGAGTGGGGAGGACATGCTGGACACCGAGTTCGCGCAGGTCCCGCTCGCGCGGCTCAAGCTCACGGGCGCGCCGTGGCTCAAGCGCAGCGAACAGACGCTCGCCGGCATCGCGGGCGACCGGCTTGCCGGTGGCTACACGCAGTCGTCGCTCATCGGCACGGCGGACAAGGGCACGCTCAGTGGCGACGACTACCAGTCACCGCCCGGCGTGACCGACGAAGCCGACACGCGCTCCGCGCAATTCCTGCTCGACAACACGCAGATCAACGAGCGGTCGCTTCGCTTACAGGCGGGAAACCTTCCAGTGTATGGCCGAGCGGAGGCGTATTACCGGTTCCCGAATGGGCAGCAGAGTTTCATGGGCTACCAGCAACTCCGCCTGTGGGCGCGCGGACGTCGCAACGGTTGGGGTCAGAGTGGTGAGCTCCAGATGTACGTGAAGGTCGGGCGCGACGCGAACAACTTCTACCTGTATCGCACCGGGGTGAACAGCGGGCCGGGCCAGGAGGCGTGGAACCCCGAAGTCCGCGTGGACTTCGAGCGCTTCTTCTCGCTGCGGCAGAAGATCCAGAACGCGTATCTCCAGAATCGCGGCGACACGTTGCTCTCGTGCAGTCCGGCCGAGATAGCACTCGTGAATGCGTCGAACGTGCCGATTGGGTCAGGCCAACAGCGCTACGTTGCCTGCGACGGCGGTTACATGGTGTACACGGTGGAGCCCGGCGCCGCGCCGCCGAATCTCGCGGCGGTGCAGGAGATGGCGGTCGGTTTCGTTCGCCTACCGCCAGCCAATGGCGCGCCGACCACCATCGGCCCCGCCGACTCGCTCGAGCTCTGGGTCGACGACATCCGCCTCGCGCAGGTCGTGAACAGCCCGGGCTATGCGGGGCAGGTGAGCGTCGGACTCTCGGCGGCCGACATCGCTGACTTCCGCGTGGGCTTCACGCGCAAGAATCCGCATTTCCGCCAGCTCACCGAGCAGCCGAGCTTCGTGGACGATCACTACTTCGACGTCGTCGGCACGTTCCACCTCGGCAAGCTGCTACCGGCGGGGCTCGGACTCGCCGTGCCGCTCACCATCACGCACGTCTCGGCGAGCAACTCACCGCTCTACCTGAGCGGCACCGACATCCCGGCGGAGGGGATCCAGAACCTGCGGGCACCGAGCACGGGGGTGACAACCTATGCGCTGAGCGTGCGTCGCACGGCGCCGATGTCGAACCCGCTCGTCGGTGCGCTCGTGGACAACCTTGGCCTCACCACGACCTACACGAAGGGCGACAGCCGCAACGAGTACCAGGCGGGGACGAACGACAACTTCGCGCTCAGCGTGGACTACAACGTGGCGGCCGAGGCGCGGACGGCGCGGTTGCCGTCGTTGATCGGGCTGCCGTTTGCGCGGTTGTCGCGCGTTGGCGGCGTGGGGTTCGACACGTTGAATGCGCCGACGCTGTTTCGGTGGAACCCGAGCATTCTCCGGTTCTCGAGTGGTGTGGTGCGCGGGAAGGACCGTCGCTTCTCGTACTTCAAGCCGGCGGATGCATTCGATGACTCGGCGCGCGTCTCGCGCGCGGAGCAGAATCTCTGGCGCAATGCGAGCACGCTCGAGATGCGGCCGACGAGCGCGCTCACTGCGCGGTGGGACTTCATCTCGCTGCGCGACCTTCGTGATTACGGCGATACGGCGGCGGCGGGTGTGGCCGCCACGGGGAGTCGCGCGAAGGTGTTTGGTGCCAATGCGGGGATGGAGCGCGAGCGTTCGCTGCTGACGTCGGTGCAGTTCGCGCCGCAGCGGTCGCAGTGGTTCAAGCCGCGCGCCGATTTCGGGACGCAGTACGGCATGTTGCGTGATCCCAATGCGGGCTCGCTCGCGGGATTGTCGTTTGGCAATACCGTGACGACGACGCTGCCGCGGCGGCTGACCGTCTCGCAAACCGTGGGCGGCGGCGTGACGATCGATGTGGGGCGCGCGCTCACGATCTATGGTGCAGATTCGTCGCTCGCGCGGCGCCTCGCGAAGGTGTTCGCGCCGTTCGACCTCACCATCAATCGCAGCCTCCTCTCGGCCTTCGACGGCGCGAACACGGCGCCTCCCCTCGGCCTCCAGTTCGGCGTCGGCGGCGTGGACGACTTCCGGCAGATCGACGGCCAGCTCTCGGCAACCACGGGCCTCACGCAGTCGCTGTCGGCGAGCCAGTCGTTCCTCTTCCCCGCGAACATCGCGTTCGTCAACCGGTATCGTCGCACGACGACGCGGAGCTGGACGCGCCGCATCGAGAACATGCAGTCGGTGGCCGATGGTGCGCAGACGGTGTTCCCCGACGTGAGCCTGCGGTGGAACTGGACGCCGCCCGCCGCTGTGCTGCCGTTCGTAAAATCGGTTGGCGCGAATGCTGGCTATGCGCGGTCGGTCGCGAGCACGTTCTTGCCGGGCGACATAGACGGCTTCCGTCCTGAGCTGCGCGACTCGCGCGTGCGCACGATCCCGCTCAACACGACAATCGCGTGGGGCTTTGGCCGAGGGCTCACGACGGCTGCGGGGTATACGTTGACGACGCGGGCGGATTCGCTGCCGGGCAGCATTGCCGACGGCCGCTCGGAGGAGATGAGCGCGGACCTCGGCCGCGCGTTCAAGTTTC